>CAYRCP010000286.1:0-3329 GCA_964422755.1 uncultured Bacteriovoracaceae bacterium
ACGGATTCCAGCTCGTCCGGATTTTCATCAAAGATGTTGTGGAACGAACCGAAGCGCTTGATAAGGTCCTTTGCCAGGGGTTTGGTGTCGCGCTGCGGTATGGCGTATGCCAGGAGCATCTCCAGGAGTTCGTAGTCGTGAAGCCCCTTTCTCCCTGCTGAGCGAAAACGCTGCCTCAACCGTTTTCTGTGACCGGAATAGTGCTCCCGCCGGTCACTCATTGCCGCTTACCCGTCTATAGAGCGCGGCCCCGCTGTACACACCGAATAAAACGACCACGGCAGGATCTCTCCTGCCGACCGCTGCCTGAGTGCATAATAGTCGGGATTGCGCGGCCACTGCCGCAATACCTCCTGCCATTCGTTCGCCTCCTTTTTTGCCATTTCAATAATAACATCCAGCACGCTCCGGTCCCCCCGGGAGAGCATCCCCTGGAGATAGGCCCATTTGGGGCCTTCGAAGCTCACTGCAATATTGCTCTCTTTTTTAAGAACCTTTACAATCTTCTTTATCCGCGCCTTTGCTTCCGAGGTACCGAGCATTTCGCTGCGCTCATAGGCGGTGTGGGGCTTGGGCACCATGGTATTGATGCTCACCGAGAGCTCCCCCAGCCTCTTGTTGCCTTTCGAGACATGGATAAACCGCTGCCGTATACGCTTTGTCAGATCGATGATGGCATCGATATCAGATAAGTCCTCGCCGGGAAGCCCCACCATGAAATAGAGCTTCAAGTCCCAGATGCCGCAGGAGATGAGCGATTCAACATCCTCGAGGATTTTATCGTTACGAATCTCCTTGCCAATCGCAAGCCGCAAGGCATCAGACCCGGTCTCCGGGGCAAGAGTGACGCCGTTCACCTTTGATTCTTTAAGCGCTTCCAGCAGTTCGGTGGTGATCATGCCGAGACGCAGAGAGGGCGGTGCCATCTTCATGCCGCGACCGGATATCTCCTTGAACAATGCCGCCCCCTGGGGATGGTTGTTCAGCGAGGTGCTCACGAGCCCGATCTTCTTGCCGGTGGCACAGGCAGTATCCAAAAGTCCTTTCATATGCTCGATGTTCACCGGCCGAAACGGCGAATTGATTTCTCTGGCACTACAGAACTTGCACCGGTACGGGCACCCGCGGGCAATCTCTATGAGAAACATGTCCTTGAACACGGTCTGATCGGTGATGATTGCGGTATGCCCGGGGGATGTGATGGGGTTTACCGTGGACAACCTTGGGAGTGGCCCGGTGAAGGACTGTATGTCCTCGCCCTCATAGACAGGAAATGTCCTGCCGGGAAGATACACTCCGGGGAAATTCTGAAGACGATCGAGAAAATCATGGTAATCACTGCCCGAGCTGAATGCTTCATGGAGAGAATCCACAAGGGGTTCTCCCTCCCCGAGAAAACATATATCAAGGGCATCGGCCACAGGCTCCGGATTCATGGTAACGGCAGCTCCTCCGGCCATTACGATGGGGCTGCCCTTCCGCTCATCCGCCCTGATGCGTATCTTGTTGTCCTGCAGGATCCGGATCATGTATATCCAGTCCAGCTCATACGAGATACTGAACGCGATGATGTGAAAATCCTGCAGGGACCGTCCCGACTCTATGGATTTTTCCTGATCCAGGAAAAACCGCTCGCAGCAGATGCCGGGATGGTCATTAAAAACCCGGTACATGGTGTGCACGCCCAGATTGGACATCCCAACCCAGTAGGTGTTCGGATAGACCAGTGCGATATTGAGCTTGCCTCCCGGATCTTTTCTGACTGCACCGGTCTCAACCAACATCGATACCCAGGCCTTTGATCTTCCTGTGCAGGTTGCTTCTCTCCACACCAATAAAGTCGGCGGTCTTGGAGATATTGAACCCGCACTGTTTTAACTTGTTCTCAATGAACATCTTTTCAAATTCCGCTCTGGCATCTTTGAGCTGTTCGATGCCGATGAGTTTGTCGATCTCTGAAGAAGACCTGGTACCCAGGGGGAGGATGTCGTCCGCAGTGATCGTATCCCCCGGCGTCATGATGACGAGCCGTTCAATGATATTCTTGAGCTCGCGCACATTGCCCGGCCAGTCATGCTGCATGAGTTTCTTGACGGCGCCGTCGGTAATGGACTTTTTTGCCCCTCCTTTCAGGGGAGAATAGACCTTCAGGAAATGATCGATGAGTTGCGGGATATCATCTTTTCTCTCGATGAGCCGGGGCACATGGATGGGAATGACATTGAGCCGGTAATAGAGATCCTGCCGGAATCTGCCTTCCTCGATCTCCTTGACCAGGTCCTTGTTTGTTGCCGTGAGCACACGCACATTCACCTGTATGGTCTGTGACCCGCCCACCCGTTCGAACCGCTGCTCCTGGAGGATGCGCAGTATCTTTGCCTGCGTGGACATGCTCATATCTCCGATTTCATCGAGAAACAATGTCCCGTTATTGGCCAGGTCGAACTTGCCGCGTTTTCGCTCGTTGGCCCCGGTAAAGGAGCCTTTTTCGTGGCCGAAGAGCTCGCTTTCGATCAATTCTTCAGGGATTGCTGCACAGTTGACTTCGATAAAGGGGTCTTTTGACCTTTTGCTCTTTTTGTGCAGCCTGCGTGCCACCAGCTCCTTGCCCGTGCCGTTCTCACCGAGGATCAGCACCCATGCATCCGACGGTGCGGCCATGTCGATCTGCTCCTTCAGCCTCCTGATGCCGGGCGAATTGCCGACGATCTCGTCATCTTTCTCCGTCTTTTTCCTCAGCAGGGCATTTTCTTCTTCCAGGGCTTTCAAGTGCAGGGTGTTATGGAGGGTAATGATAATCTTGTTCAGGTCCAGGGGTTTTTCGATAAAGTCAAGTGCCCCCAGCCTGGTCGCCCGAACCGCGGTATCTATCGAACCATGACCGGTCATAATGATGACCGGGACCAATGACCCGTTATTCTTGAGCTCTTCCAGGATCTGAAGGCCGTCCTTGCCGGGCATCCAGATATCCAGCAGTATGAGGTCCACATCGTGGATTTCCACCATCTGCAGCGCCTGTTCGCCACTCTCGGCAAGCAGGGCATTGTATCCTTCGTCTTCAAGTCCGCCCTTGAGAGAAAAACGGATGCTCTCCTCATCATCTACTATCAATATATTGTGTACCATGTACTACTCCTTTACTGGCAATTCTATGCTGAACACGGTTCCATAGGGCTGATTGTCCCTGATACGAATAAATCCGTTATGATCCGTGATGATCCTGTTGACAATAACCAGCCCGAGACCCGTACCACCTTTTTTGGTGGAAAAATAGGGTTCAAAAAGCCTCTCCTTTACCTTTGTCGGTATCCCCTCCCCGGTATCCGCGA
>CAYRCP010000287.1:0-3321 GCA_964422755.1 uncultured Bacteriovoracaceae bacterium
GATTATTCCTTCGAATGATCTTATACGGACACAAAAGACGCTATGTGGACATATAGGTTTTAAGATTCAGGGTATGAGGTTTAAGGTGCAAGGTGTTTTGCGAGCAGGGAAGCTCGTGAAACTGGGTATAAGGTCTAAGGTATATGGTTTTAGGTTTTAAGTTTTAGGTCTTAAGTTGAATAGTGCACAGGTCAGGACAGTGGTAACAGCTTCAAAGGAAAAATGATCGCGCCAGTTAGGTAGTCTTTTGTTTATCATCCATCACTCCATTACTCCAGATAAAAATATGCTCGCGCCTGAAAGGCGATCCTGCACTTTGTGCCTCTGTGCCTTTGTCACTTTGTCCCTAAGATCTCGAGCTTCTTGAGATTTTAAAAAAACTCCCTGATGATGCCGGTGATTTCTTGAGGTTTCTCCATGGGGATCAGGTGGCCGGCGCCTTTGATGAGTTTGTATGACCCGTCACCCAGCAGGGATGTGGCGGTTTTCAGATCGATATAGGCCCTGTTGTCGCTCTGTTCGCCTTCTATGACCAGGGCAGGGCACTTGACTTTGGGGATGAGCGGCCACGGATCGTAGTGCATACCGCCCATGAACAGCGATGCCTCTCTCTTTGGCGAGCAGGCAAGGGTGAGTCCACCGTTTTCTCCCTCATACATTCCGTAGCGGATATACAGTTCGAGCATCTCGTCGTCCCATTTTCTGAACAGGGATTTTGTCTTCAGGTATTGGAGCGCTTCCGCCTTGTCCTGCCACGAATTCCTGCGCCTGATGGATTTGGAGGCAAGGGGGTGGTCATCCACTGCAATAGTGACGGTGTAAAAGTTCTCGGGCAGGAAAATGGGCTCTATCATGATGATGCCCCTTGCAGACAGGCCGAATGAGGCATGTGACAGCGTCAGTACCGTTGCCCCCATGGAATGACCCACAAGCGCGGCATTTTCTATGCCGAGCCTCTCGCAGAAGATTGCCAGGTCCTCGGCAATGGTCATCCAGTTGAGCCCGCCTTTTTCCGGGTCGGTTTCCCGGTGGTCACAGAAATACGGGGCTATTATGCGCCAGGAAGGTGCAAGTTCACGGGCAATCGGGTGCCACAGCCAGGGAAGAAACCCCGTGGCATGCATCAGGATGAGGGTAGGCCCGTCCCCGTCATAAAAAAGATAAGGAAGGTCCACATCACCGATATCCTGGGTCAACACCTGCGGCATTACATCATTTCCCATTGAACGATCCTCCCCGATTCATATTACATGAATAATATTATAATAATATATATCCTGACATGATCAAGGGTCTGAATCGCAACAGAAAGAACTTTGCTCGGGTCCTTAGGCGCTTAATTGTAAGATTCTTGCACTAATGGCAAAGAAGAAATGAACCAATAGAAAAGATATCACAGCAGAAGGCGCTAAAAACTCAGAGTTTATTAACTTTTCTCCAATCGGGAGACGATGATTGAAGAAAAAATCACTTGTCATACAAATGTGCCTTAATGCACACAAATAATTGCAAGAAAGGCAGAAGATTAAACTATTGCGAATCTCGAAAAACATAAGAAGAAGTCTTATATTTACCGGTATCTCCCGGTAAATATAAATTGATTTTCTCTGCGTACTCTGCGCCTCTGCGGTGAAGGTTCATATGAAAATAAGCGCTGGTACTAGGAAAAGATTGCGAATTTGACGAATGCGACTTTGCGAGAGGATTTTTGGTTTAAGGCTTGGTCGGGTTAGGATAAAGATGGTATGTTTTCAGGGGAGAACATCAGTCTGAAAAAAAGATGCTCTCCCCTTGTGCAGGATATCGTGAAGTGGTGGCCGCACGTATTATTTGCCGATGAGTTCTTCTATGTTCTTTTCGATACTGTCGATCCGGTAATCCGGCAGGACAAAGACATACTCATTCTCCGAGCTGGATGCCGGTTTTTTTTCAGCTTCTGCGGCAAATAAAGACAGGCTGTACTGCCCGGTCCCGCTCAGCGTGATAGTGGTCTCAGGCGATGCGAGATCTGCCTTTGTCTTGTCTTCGAGATACTCTTCGCAGTCTAAAGCGCTCAACGTACCCAGGAGTTTGTCGATAGCAGCATCTTCTATGATGGTGCCGCTTTGGTCCTTCCATTGGCTCGTCTTCGCCTCGTTACCTGCCTGTGTCTCTGTTTCCTCCGCCGGGATCTGCTCTTTGGTGAGGGTGATGTCCTTTTGTGCTGCCGATATGGTGAGTGAAGTGATTTCGCCTGGGACGAACGTCAGGACGCGCTTGTCCCGCAGGTCTGCAACCGTTGTTTCAAATTGTTTCCTGAAGTCGCCTTTGGCCTGGTACACTCTATCATTGCCTTCAAGCCTGATAAACGTATGGCGGTTTGTGGGTGCTTTCTTCCCGATATCGAACTCGCGAATAAGTTCGCTGCCTGCATATGCCTTGACCGAGATTTTCCTGTCGTCTCCCAGGTCGTACAGGACATAGTTCCCGGATTCCGAGACGAGGTCGGTGATGATGAGATCTTTGAACACATTCAGGATATTCTCGGCTTTTTTTGCATCGGCCGGATATTCCTGCTGGGAGATGAGCCAGGTCTCGTCCTTTTTGTTCAGTATGATGCTCTCAGAGCCTGAGTCGATCTCGATTTTTGTTAATTCCTGAGCCTGGATAGCCGACACGTCGGGGAGTTCATAGTGGACACGGTCCGTACGTTTGAAATAGAGATATCCACAAAGCGCGGCAATGATGACGATAAGGATGATGTACTCTTTTTTTATCTTCATGGCTTACCTCCGGTGCTGAAACATCAGCTCTATATGTTTTCTTCTCATGTGCCTCTTCATCCACATAAGCAGGCCGAAGATGATCACGATGATGGGAAGGCCCACAACATTGAATGCCTTGATAAACGTCTTTGTGCTCGCAGCCGTATCGTCAAGGGGATTGAAGCTCAGCACTTTGGACCGCATCTGTGCAATGTCCTGCCGGTCATTGAGCACATCCAGGATATTCATGACAAACATGGCATTGGGGCCCATTCCTGCGGCGTCGATCAGGTTGTTTTTAAGCATCTCGGGCGAGGCGATGAGGAATATCTTTGCACCGCGGGATGTGGCGAGGAATTCGCCTGTCCCGGTGATCTGCGACAGGTCGGTGCCTGCAGGTGCTTTCTCCTCATCAGGGGTATCCTCTGCAGGTTTTTCAGGGATGGGTTTGCCGGCGAAATAGCTGGGGAACGCGCCTTCCAGAACATATGCCAGAGGGAAGCTGCTTTTTTTGTCATCTGCGGCCGGAGGCTTCATGAACATGGGGTTGAAGTTGATATTGTCCCTCATCTCCCAT
>CAYRCP010000288.1:0-3316 GCA_964422755.1 uncultured Bacteriovoracaceae bacterium
ACCAGACCATCGTGGACAAAAAGATACACTTCACCGGCAGTGTCTCCTACAAACGCGACACCGGTGTGCGTATGGATGTGTATACACCGCAAAGGCAGGTCATCATCTTAAAGGGCCAGGCCGTCATCATCCACCTTCCTGAGGAGAAAACCACCACCCGTCAGGAGATCCCCAAAGAGATCGCCACCCAGAACATCCTCGGTTTTTTCTCAGGCCTCACCACAATTGAAGATGATTACATTGTTGAAGAGACCGGCGACCATCTCATGCTGCACCCTAAAGACGGTACGGGATTCATAGCTATCTGGGCCGACAGTGCCCACCACCTGAGCAGGATCCTGCTCAAAGACGCTACCGGAAACAGCAGCGATATCTCTCTTCGCGACTACAGGTTCAATATCGGCATACCTGAAGACCGGTTTACCGTGAAAGAAATCCTGTCTGAAGAGGGAGCCGCCCCAACAACTCGGGAACCATGACATAACCTGCTCCGGTCCAATGATTTTAACTTGTTGTGACCCTCCAGGATCTTGACCTGTGTTTCTCCCTCTGGTAAAGCATATAGCATGGATTTTTCCCTCATTGATAAGGCGGCTGATCTCCTCTTTCACGCCAACCACGCCATCGTTCTCACCGGTGCCGGGATATCCACTGAATCGGGAGTGCCTGATTTCAGATCCCCCGGCGGTATCTGGGAGAGATATGACCCCTCCATGTTCTTTATCGAGCGCTTCCTTGCCGACCCGGAAGAGCTCTGGCATTGCATGATGGACATGAACAAATCCGGCGATTTTCAACTCTGGGATGCCATCCCGAATAAAGGGCACCGCGCGCTGGCGTATCTGGAGGAAGCAGGAATTATCAAGACCATCATCACGCAGAACATCGACAATCTCCACCAAAAGGCCGGAAACAAAAATGTCATCGAGTTTCATGGCAATATGCTTCACGCCAAATGCATGAAGTGCGGAAAAAAATACGGCTATAAAGAGGTCCTCACGGATCTCGAAGAAAGATTCCCCCCGAGATGTTCCTGCAGCGGCATGTTAAAACCCGACGTGGTTTTTTTCGGGGAGGCAATCCCCCAGGATGCCCTGGAAACATCCTTTGCACAGGCTCAGGATTGCGATCTTTTGCTCGTCATCGGCACTTCTGCCCAGGTGGAACCGGCTGCATCTCTGCCGCTCATTGCCAAGGGAATGAATCCGCAGCTTTCCGGCCCCAGGACCATACCTTTGCCCAAAGAACATTGTCATGTCATCGAGATAAATTGGGAGCCGACCCCCCTGACGGGAAAGGTCTCTGATTTTCTCATTCAGGGCACGGCCGGAGAGGTGCTCCTCCGGATCGAACGCAAAATTAAAGAGAAGAAGGCATAGCGTGAAGATTACAGGGAAAACCAGGATCTTTACTATTCTTGCACACCCCACCACTCATGTGGTGGCCCCTACCATTTACAACCATATCTTTGATAAATTACGGCTTGATATGGCCTACATTTCCCACGATGTCCACCCCGATTCCATTGCCCAGACTCTCCTGGCTTATCGCACATGGAACAATCTCGGCGGGTTCAATGTCACCACGCCGAACAAGGAGTCGGTAGCAGGATTTCTCGATAAAACATGCCCGGTATCATCCCGGATCAATTCCGTAAATACCGTTGTCAGGAATGAAGATGGAACCCTGGACGGCTACAACACCGACGGCATCGGTGCACAAAAGGCCATCGGCATTGTCCGGGCGGCACACTGCCTCGTCATCGGAGCAGGGGGTGCTGCCAGGTCCATCGTGGATGCCTTGCTCAAGGCCCGGGCTCACCGCATCTCCATCATAAACAGATCAAAGGACAATGCCCTGGCTTTATTGGACCTGTTTCCAACAGAGCAGGTCACGATCTTTAGCGATGACATTCTCGAAGATATTGATGTTGTGGTCCAGGCAACACCTGTCGTCGAAACCATCCCTTTTGATCTGGATCTGGGCCGACTGAGAAAAAGCACCAGGGTATTAGAGACCGTCATGAGACCAACCCTGTTATCGGATAAGGCAGCAGAATACGGTATGGAGGTCATCCCAGGCTACGCAATGCTCTTCTATCAGACAAAACAGAACTTCCATCTCATGACCGGGATAGACATACCGGATTCGGTACTGGAAAGCGCATTTAACGCAGTCGGGTACAGCAACCCATGAGAGTTTATCTACAATGTTGCAGACGCAAAGGCAACCCCAAGGTTGCACTTGAAGTATGCAAGAAGTGCAAATTCAATGAAACATGCAGTGTATACAATGCATATCGCAATCCCTCCCTGTTTGAGGCTGCGGGCAAACGACACAGAAGCCGAGCCTCTTGACAGATAAAGAGCTTTGGTTTTAAGGTAGGATACCATGCTGAAGAACAAAATAGTTTTGTACCCTGAAGATGTGCTTAAAACCAAAGCGCAGGACATAGACAACATCGATCTCGATATCATCACGATGGCCGAGGACATGAAACATACGTTGTACACCGCCCCGGGCGTTGGTCTTGCAGCTCCCCAGGTAGGTGTTTCCAAGCGTTTAATCCTCGTGGATCCCACCGCAAACAAGGAGTCGGGGAATCTCATCACGCTCATTAATCCCGTCATCACCGAAGAGGAAGGGGCCGAGACAGACACCGAGATGTGCCTGAGCGTCCCCGAGATATCCGTAGATGTTCCCCGTGCAACGCACATCGTGGTAAAAGGGATCGACCTGGACGGTAAAGAGGTTGTCATTGAAGCGGAAGGCTTCCTGGCGAGAATATACCAGCATGAGATAGACCACCTGAACGGGACCGTGATCCTGGATTATGCATCTCAGCTGAAACGTTCCATCTACTTGAAAAAACGAAGAAAAGGGAAGATATGAGACTTGCCTTCATGGGCACGCCGAATTTCGCGCTTCCGACGCTGCAAGCACTGATCGATGCCGACAGCCATGAGGTCGTGGCGGTAATCACCCAGCCGGACAAACCCAAGGGACGGGGACGACAGCTTCAGCCTCCTCCGGTGAAGCAGCTGGCACAACAATGGGGGATTCCGGTTTTCCAGCCGGACAGACTGAGGGACAACAGCGAGATCTATTCCTTTCTTGCCCAGTCCCGCCTCGACGCCGTCATCGTCGTAGCCTACGGAAAGATGATACCAGCTGACATGCTGGAGATACCCGTCAACGGATTCATCAATGTCCATGCATCTCTCCTGCCCTTCTACAGAGGAGCTGCACCGATAAACAGGGCAATACTGGCAGGAGAGGCAACCACTGGTGTGAGCATCATGCGCATCGATGCCGG
>CAYRCP010000289.1:0-3294 GCA_964422755.1 uncultured Bacteriovoracaceae bacterium
CATCCATTTTCACCCTCTGAACAGTCACCAGGTTTTATCTATCTATATTTATTAGGTTTGATTGCTCTGACATGTAATCAAACACGGTATGTCACTGAAATATTCTCAGGATTCATCTCCTCCGGTCCCATTCAAAACATTTAACAAACAGGCTTATTCCACGACATTGCTTTTCATTCCAGACTAATAGTATATTGCTTCGCCGCCGCACTCCTTTCAATTACAGGCTATCAGTCTTTTTGCGGGTTCATCAACTCGAGACCTGTGTATTTTCAACCGGTCAATTCATGCCGGATTTATCCGGAGACTATCGGCGATATTTGACATAACAAGTTGGACCTGTTATATTAACATATAATATGAATGAGTTATTCAGAAACAACATGATATCAATAGTGCGGGTACACATCAGACCGGCATTTCATGCCTGAATATACTATATCAAAATCGAACGGCCGTAGTATTCCATTTGCATTTTAATGCTCTATTATTAATTCAGGTAGAACACTAATCAGATTCCCGTATTATGCTTAAACGGGTCACAGACATGAATGAGGTTTTCTATGATTACGTATGACGAGGTAACAAAAGTTTTCGGAACCGGCAGAGACGCGGTAACTGCCCTTGATAACGTGAGTTTTACCATCCCAAAGGGCGAGATCGTCGTTTTCCTCGGGCCCTCGGGTTGCGGCAAGACCACTACGCTGCGCCTGACGAACAGGCTGGAATCCATTACGAGGGGAAACATCCTCATTGGAGATCTTAATATCAGGGACACCAACCCGGTGGAACTCAGGCAGCGCCTGGGTTATGTCATCCAGGCCATCGGGCTTTTTCCCAACAAGACCATTGCCGAGAATATCGCCACAGTCCCAAAGCTTCTGGGCTGGGACAAACAACGTATCAGCGAACGCATCGACGAACTCCTTGAGATGACCAACCTGGAGCCCGATGTGTACCGGGACCGCTATCCTGTCGAACTCTCCGGTGGTCAGCAGCAGCGGGTGGGGGTGGCCCGGGGGCTTGCCGCGGACCCTGAAATCCTCCTGATGGATGAGCCCTTCGGCGCCATCGACCCCATCAACCGGGAACAGATCCAGAACGAATTTCTCCGGTTGCAGGCAAAGTTGAACAAAACCATCGCCTTTGTCTCTCACGATATCCACGAGGCCATCAAGATGGGCGACCGCATCGCCCTGTTCCACAAGGGGAAGTTGATCCAGTATGATGTCCCCGAGGTCATCCTGACACAGCCCAAGAACAAATTCGTCGCCGATTTTGTCGGGGCGGACCGGGCACTGAAGGTCCTCGGACTCATGCAGGTAAAAGATACGATCAACCGCAAGCCCAAGAACGTGATCAAGGGGTCCGACCGCACGCAGGACGCCTTGAAATTTCTCGAAGAAAAAGGGTTCCGCTACAGCATTGTGGTAGAGCATGGCAAGCCTATCGGCTCTGTCACTCCCAAAATCCTCAAATTTGAAACATGTCTGGTCAGGGATGTGGTCGAGCCATATCCCCTGTTCATAAAAGAACGTACCTCACTGCGTGATGTGCTTTCCTTCATGCTCATGTATGATGAGATCACCTTTTGTGTTGTGGACGAAAACGGAGGTTTTGCCGGCACCGTTACCTACAACGATATCCAGCAGGTGGTGCGAAACAGTTATGCCGACGAGGCCGAATCAAATGGGGATGAGGTGACGCAATGAGTACCCTTACGTTCATCCTGGACAACCACGCACAGGTGATGTTTCTTTCCTGGGAACACATCTGGATCGTGGGGCTGGCACTCCTGATCGCCAGTTTGATCGGCGTGCCGCTGGGGATCTACATCACGGGTCATGAGCAGGTGGCCACCCGCGTCCTGAACAGCGCAACCGTGCTCATGACCATTCCATCCATTGCCCTGTTCGGCCTTATGCTGCCCATTCTCGCCCTGTTCAACATGGGTCTGGGCAAGGTACCTGCCGTCATCGCCCTGGTCCTGTACAGCCAGCTTCCCATTATCAGGAACACCTATACGGCAATCAAGAATGTTCCACCAGAGCTGGTGGATGCGGCCAAAGGCATGGGCATGGATCGCTGGAAGCTTCTGCGCGAGGTGGAGATCCCGCTGGCAATCCCCGTGATCATTGCCGGATTGAGGACGGCGGCCGTCATGAACATCGGGATTGCCGCAATTGCAGTCTATATCGGAGCGGGCGGCCTGGGAGTATATATTCAACAGGGCATCGCACGGGTCTATCCGGAGATGATCTTGAGCGGCGCGATTCTCGTTTCCCTGTTAGCCATTATTGTGGACGGCCTGATGGCCTTTTTGGAGCTGATGGCGACGCCTGCAGGCATAAAACTGCAAAGGAAGATGGCGCGATGATGGGACTGCTGATCAAAATATATCGTTTCTTTCTGATAGTCATCATCCTGGTCTCAGGCGTGGCGATCGAGCGCACAGGCCTGGTTGAACTGCTCTCCGACTCGTACGAACGCCAGGCCATTGTGGGACTTTTCTGGCAGCATCTGTACATAGTGGCAGTCAGTATCAGTATAGCCACGATTGTGGGATTGACGGTCGGCATTGTATTCACCAGGAGACGGTTTCGAAAATATGCCGGGGTGTGCATGTATATCGTGGGATTGGGACAGACCATCCCCTCGCTGGCCGTACTCGCGATTGCCATGAGTTTCCTCGGCATCGGCCTCAAACCCGCCATCTTCGCCCTGACAATCTACTCTGTCCTGCCCGTAGCGCGCAACACACTGGCCGGAATCACGGCGGTTCCAGCGGAACTGATAGAGGCAGGCAAAGGCATGGGGATGCCGCCTTTGCGGATTCTCCTTGAGGTGGAACTGCCCAATGCCATGAAGGTAATCCTGGTAGGATTCAGGGTTGCCCTGGTTATCAACATCGGCACGGCGGCGCTGGCCTACCTGATCGGCGCCGGCGGACTGGGAGATCTGATCTTTACGGGAATCAACCTGATGCAAACCGAAAAACTGTTAGCAGGTGCTATCCCGGTGACCATACTGGCCCTGGTAGCGGATTTTATGTGTGAGCTTTTAAGTGTTGCGCTGGTCTCCAAGGGGCTGCGCCTGTCCGACTGATTACAACAAACGTTCCGGCCTGCAGCGCGGAACTATAAAACAGGAGGTATTTAATGAACAAACTATCAAAAGGGGTAATTTTTACGATACTTGTGGTGGCTCTCTTAATTCCTTTCAATGCCATAGCCAAAGAGAAAAGCATTGTTGTCGGCGGCAAGGACTACACCGAGCAGCAACTGCTGCCTGAGC
>CAYRCP010000290.1:0-3276 GCA_964422755.1 uncultured Bacteriovoracaceae bacterium
AAATGGAGAATCCTAAATGTTAAGCAAACGATGTATTGCCCTCTATTCAGGAGGGCTTGACAGTATACTTGCTGTCAAGATGATTGAGCAGCAGCATATCGATGTGGTGCCTGTACATTTCTACTCACCCTTCTTCGGATTTGAGATCATGCGAGATCCCCAGTCGTATAAAGAATATCACTCGAAAAACTACGGGATAAACGTTCATCTCGTAGATTACACGCAAGACATTATACAGATTGTAAAGAAACCGAAGTATGGTCATGGCAAACATCTTAATCCGTGTATAGACTGTAAGATCGGCATGCTCAAGAGGTGCAGCACACTGCTTGAGACATTGAACGCATCATTCGTGATTACCGGGGAAGTGCTCGGTCAGAGACCCATGTCTCAGCGCAAGGATTCCATGAGGAGCATTGAAAGGGATTCTTCTCTGGAAGGGCTTTTGTTGCGGCCTTTGTGCGCGAAACAGTTACCTGAAACGATTCCGGAACGTGAGGGCATCGTTGAGCGAGAACTTCTTGGTGATATTGTCGGACGGGGGAGAAAATCCCAGATCATGCTTGCCGCCCGGTATGGGATTGACAAGGATAAAATGCCGACTCCTGCCGGTGGATGTCTGTTGACCGATGAGCAGATCTCTTTCAAGGTGGCGGGCACGTTTAAACGGTTTGATCCCGAGTTGCCCGGCACTCCAGACTTTCTGCTGGATATTGTCGGAAGGCAGTTTGTTCTCGATGAGAAGACTGTCCTGGTCGTGTCGAGGAATGAAGAAGAGAACGAGATGTTGTGTTCAATGAACAATTCCGGGAATATTTTCTTGAAGATTGCCGATGTGCCCGGGCCGTTATGTGTGCTCCGGGGGAATATTTCCCAGGACAATCTCACGAAAGCAGCTGCTATCTGTATGCGGTACGGAAAGGCAAGGGGGCTGTCCGGGAAAAGGGCCCTGGTTGGAGAAGATCCCTTCCAACTAACCAGGACCATTGATTCCCCCGTGGTCTCCGACGAGTACTGCAAGACCTTCCAGATTGACTTGCGCAAGTAAAGTCCGATATAAGAAATCGGTAATGGAATATTTCTTGTGTGTGTTAGGAATGGTTTTTATTGTTGAGGCAGTGCCATATATTGCTTTTCCGAAGAAGTTAAAAGAGCTTGCACAATTCATACACACGGTTCCGGACAAGACGCTGCAGATTATCGGGATCGTTGTGGCATTTGCGGGCATCGCCATAATATACCTTGGCAGACATCTTGGCGGGATATAGCAACAGTGAATATAGACCGATTCGATTATCCTTTGCCCAAGGAGCTTATTGCACAATATCCTGTTGATCGTGGAAAAGAGCGTCTTCTTGTGGTCGATAGAGCACACAAAGAACTTCACCACAGGCGATTTGAGGATATCCTTGATTATTTGCATGAGGACGATCTTCTCGTGCTGAACGATACCCGGGTGATCCATGCCCGCCTGCTGGGGAAAAAGGCCACAGGCGGGAAGGTCGAGGTTCTCCTCATCAAGAGTATTACGCAAAAGCGTTGGCTCTGCTTTGTAAGGGCATCGAAGGCACCCAGAGAAGGGATGCAGCTTTTTTTTGACGGCGGTCTTACCGCAATTGTTGAAGGCCGCATAGACGACCGGTTCGAGGTGACCTTTTCGAACCATGAACTATTGGAAACCCTCGGTCGTGTCCCTTTACCGCCGTATATAGAACGTGAGGTTGAGGATGTCGACGAGACATGCTATCAGACCGTATATGCTAGCAACGACGGGTCGGTGGCAGCCCCCACAGCAGGTCTTCATTTTACCCGGGATTTCTTGCGCAAGGTTCAGTCGCGCGGTATCTCCCTGGCATTCATTACGCTTCATGTCGGCCCCGGAACCTTTGTGCCTGTACGTACACAAAGGATTGAAGATCATATAATGCATTCGGAAGAATTCACTGTTTCGGATAAAACTGCCGAGACAATCAGACAGGCTATGGCAATGGGCAGGAGAATTGTAGCCGTTGGGACAACGACTACGCGTGTGTTGGAGCACCTTATGCTCCGGCATGGCGAAATTGTTCCCGGTTCAGGATCCACAAACATTTTCATCTACCAGGGGTTTACCTTCCGGTGCGTGGGGGCTCTCCTGACAAACTTTCATTTGCCGTGCTCCACGCTGCTCATGCTCGTCACAGCCTTTGGCGGCTATGATATCCTCATGGATGCATACAAAGAGGCAGTAGAAAAGGAATACAGGTTTTTCAGTTATGGCGACGCAATGTTCATCTTTTAGCTACGATCTGTCGTGCACGGATGGTGATGCACGATGCGGGAGATTTAAGACCGCTCACGGGGCGGTGGATACGCCTATATTCATGCCGGTGGGTACCCAGGCGACGGTGAAGGCCATGAGCCCTGAGGTGTTGATGACCCTGGGCGCGCAGATCATTCTGTCAAATACCTACCACCTCCATATGAGACCCGGAGAGGACCTGATTAAAGCCCTCGGTGGGCTGCATGAATTCATGGCATGGCGTGGTCCGATATTAACCGACAGCGGAGGCTACCAGGCATTTTCTCTTGCGAAACTGGTGAAAATCAATGATGAGGGTTTGCTCTTTGCTTCTCATCTGGATGGGTCCCGGCATATGCTTACCCCTGAAAAGGCCGTACAGATACAGGAAGATCTGGGCTCGGATATCATGATGTGCCTTGATGAATGTGTGGCATATCCCAGCTCTGCGAAATACGTAGAGGCCTCGGTGAAGAGAACGAGCCTGTGGGCTCAAAGATGTCTTGCTGCCCGGCAGGGCAGGAATGCACTTTTCGGGATCATTCAAGGCGGTGTGTATCCGGAGCTTCGGAAAAGAAGCGCTGATGAGATATCGTCATTGCCGTTCGACGGGATTGCCGTAGGCGGGTTGTCTGTGGGAGAGGGGCACGATATTATGATGGATATCCTCGATGTGACCGTGCCGCACATCCCCGTTGAAAAGCCCCGGTACCTCATGGGGGTGGGCACGCCGAAAGATATCGTCGAGGCTGTTTCCCGCGGAGTGGACATGTTCGATTGTGTGCTGCCTACGAGGAATGCACGCAATGGGATGCTGTTTACCAACAATGGAAAGATTACGTTGAAACAGGCGCGCTATAAGGACAATCCATCTCCACCGGATGAGAAGTGTTCGTGTTATACCTGCAGGAATTTTTCCCTTGCATATCTCAGGCATTTGTATATATCTCGAGAGATCCTTGGATCTATTCTAAATACAATACATAATTTGCATT
>CAYRCP010000291.1:0-3274 GCA_964422755.1 uncultured Bacteriovoracaceae bacterium
AGCCAGGTTATCCTCTGCCCGGGGCACTGCTTTTTTCGATCAATTACATGATGCCGCTTACACCTGTCATGCCGATCATTACCAAAGAACCCATCTCTGATGGTTTTGCTCTATGTCAACCTCCCTTTCATTGCGATCTCAAGCATTCCAGATACCATGAGATTGCTTCACTGCGTTCGCAATGACAGCTTGTAATTAATCAGGAGGAGGAGCGTAACGACCAAGACACACTGCTTTGCTTCGCAATGACGCACGCTCAGACTTTTCCCCGAGACCATCATTTTTGTCTAATCGCATCTTTTTTCCCACGTGAAAAATCCCCCCAGATCCAGGCTTTTTACCGCCATGTCGATATACAGGTATCCTCCCCCGGCAGAGACCGCCAGCGGTGAGGCTACATCCTTAAACTCAGCCGTGGGCGAGAATGCATCCAGACCAAGGGATATGGGCGGATCGTCAGGAGAAACCCCAAGTATCTCAGGAAGCCCGTCGATAACGTCATTGACCAGTGTCGAGTGATCGAATATTCCCAGATTTCCCGGGTTGTCCCGCATAATATGAAAATGGGTGTTTTGCGGAACTTGCGTCAGATAAAACCCTATCACAGCGTTTTCTACACGCGGTTCCACAATCATATCCAGATCGATGGACGCCTCCCACTGAGGTTCTTCGTCTATCCGGTACTCAAGGATCACATCATTGAACAAAAGCCGTATCTGAGAGGCCCTTACATCTACCACAGGGGGCACGCTCAGCCGTAGAATGGTCTCTTCTCCTTTTAAACCACCGGGACTGAACCCTGCAAAATCTTTACCCATCAGGGCAACGAGCAGTTCGCTCACATCCCATTCAAGGCTTTGATTCAAGACAGCCTCCAATACCCGGTTTATATTATTCTGGGAAATGGCGCTTGCAACATTATATGCTTCAGGCAGAATAAGTTCCCACGCAGGTGCGGTAATATACGGGGTTACATCAGGAAAAAGAGGCACTTCACACCCGGGAAAAAGGCCTGCAGCAATATCAATATCCAGGTTCATGTCAGGCATTATGTCATCAATGGCAAACCAGGCGTCCTCCATGTTTTCCAGATTGGTCTTGATCATATCTTCCACAACCGCTTTGCCGAGAAAATGCTGGGCAAACCCCACAGCGGTCACCTGGATCATTCTGACAACAAGTACATCGTTGCCGCCAGAGGTCTGGTGCTTCAGGGACAGGAGGGAATCAATGGTGAGATCATTGTTCTGGGTTGATATAAGGTCAAGCCCAAAGAGAGAAACAGCACGAAGGTCGACACTCTTTATCGTATAATTGACCCGGACAGTTTTACAGTTCGCATCTGCAGTATCTTCAAGAGCAAAGGAGTTGATGATAAAATCAGGGGTACAGGAATCGCCGTCGCCGTAACAGAGTTCCGTGATAAGCTCGCCATACTCCTGCCGGATGCCGTCGAACGTGTCATCAACTATGTCTACGCAGATCTTTTCAAACACCGCTTCCATGTCAAAGGGGGCATTGGGTGCAGCGGTCTCATATGCTTCCCATACAATGTCCTCATAATCATCGACAGTGAGCCCCATTCCGAGAGACAGCACTTCTGCGCTCGTCTGCTCCGGGATCCCGTAAATATCGGCAAAGAGATATTTATTCAGGTCCAGCACCAGCCCGTTAAACAGAACATCAAGATCTACCGCCTGTCCATTGACAAGAAGATTCTGCGGCAGACCTGTCATGATGACATCGTACAACCCGGAGAGATCACGCGTGAAAGGAGACAGGTCAATTCCGGTGAGTTGATCCTGCAGCATACCTACGACAAGAGCTTTCAAGAAAAAGTCCCGCTCGAATCTCACCTGTACAGGGTTGGAAAAATCAAGGATGAAACGGATACTGCCGTCTTTGCCCTTATCCTCAATTGAAAAGAAGAAATCGATGAAAAGATCGTTATTAACCGTTGACACGAGATTCTGCCCATAAAGTGATAGTGCATACAGATCGACATCTTTGACGACAAGGGATATACGAAGAACAGCACGAGGATAATTTTCCTCGCTCATCGCTGCCAGTGATGTGATCTCAACATCGAGCGTATCGGGATCGTTGTCACCATAGCCGAAGCACTCAATAAACCCCGGGCTCTGTTCCTCGGCATAGGAAAAGACATCCCTGAGAATATCATCGAGACTCTCAGCCAGGGCATGGCGCTGTGCATCGAGAATCTCCTGAGCTATGAGCAGCCCTACACCGTTTTTACTGTATTGGCTGTCCATATGCTGTGGACAAGTCCTTACCACGATCTTTTCTTTGCTCGCCAGCCCACCTCCATGAATAACCTGGACAAGGATACTCTGATACAGGTTCTCTTCACTGACGGCAAAATCCCCGACATACATATCACCCTGCATCAAGGCTTCGACCTGATAGAGCCCGCCATCTGAGAGGAAAATCCTGTCAATATCCGCAGGATCGCCTTCCAGCTTAAGCCCCAGCGTTTTAGTACCGGGCTCGATATAGTCGCCATCTTGTATGGGGATGGGTTCCCCCTCTTCAGGTATCACAAACACTTCTATCCCATAGACATCGTCATACCTGACAGCGCCGAGGGATGCACCGGGATCATATATTGACTCACCACCGGCGAGAACCTCATCGGAATCACTGCTTCCGGAACACCCCGCCACCAGACATAAAAAAAAGACCGCCAAGAACCACGTCCACAGGCCCTGTTTATTCATGAACACCTGCTCCTTTTATCCAGACATCATCAAAAAAATTCAATCATACCTCTCATAATAATTCTTTGAGACTCAATGTACATATAGGAGAAATACCGCATTCCTACATAATGAAACATCATTACTATTTAACCATTCTTATTGATTATATATATTCAGCTAGCAATATTTATTCCGGGACTATATTCGAGGTATATGCAGCAGCTGATCCATGAAACAACCTCTGAATTTATTACATAAATCAATTCACCTTTACACGATTCATTCTATCGCTGCTCTGCAGGCAGTCCTGATAGATTGATTAAAAAAATACTCCAACAAGTGGTAAATATTTTCTCACAACCGAAAAGGTTTACCACTTATTGAAAAGCACCGTCTGCCTGCCCGCTTCTCATCTTCTTGCTTTGCCATTGTCATGAATTGAGCTGGTAACTTACCAGGCAGATCGAGACTTGGGGAACGAAAATTCAGGCAGGACGAACTGGATAGTTCCAGACCTGAGGCAGTCAAACAAGTGAGCTCAGGATCTCAGGCAG
>CAYRCP010000292.1:0-3268 GCA_964422755.1 uncultured Bacteriovoracaceae bacterium
TTTTATTCACCCTGGCCATCATGATGCCCCCTTCCAGGGATGCAACGATGAATCTGGCCATGGATCGGGAATCGAGTTCATGATCCGTATCACCCCAGTCTCGGGCCTCCTGCAATAAACCGGCGAGAAGCTGTTCCCATTCATGAAAAACATCTTTGATGACCGCTGAGACGCGGGGATTGATATCACTCATTTCAAGGGCCATGTTGCCGAAGATGCACCCTCCGATACAATTCATTTTTCGGTGCCTGGCGAGAATGGCGTTGAGGACATCATTGATTTTCTCAAGGGGTTGTTCGCTCTTTATACTGGCCCGCAGGTATGCAAGATACTCATTCTTTGCCTCTTGAAGGAGGGCAAGGCACAGATCGTCCTTGCCGGCAAAGTGGAAGTAAAGGTTCCCCTTGTGCACCCCGCTTGCCTCGATGATATCATTGATGCTTGTATTCGTGTATCCTCGGGTATTGATGAGAGACATGGCCGACCGCAGTATCCTGGCCCGCGTTTTCTCCCCTTTAGTCCTGTTCATCACCCCCCCTAATATAAATAGACCGTTCGGTACATTATTATGCTGGTGATGACTTGTCAACCAGGAGATAAGGATATCCCCGGTGAAAAAACCCGAACAGCAGGGGGAACGGCGCATCTCCACCCGGGAGCGCCTCCTGACGGCCATGTCGGCGTTATAACGTATTCAACTTGACCAAGCCGGGTGCATCCTCACATGAGGAGCATTCTCCACCTTCTTCACTGATGGTTCCGTCGCGTCCTATGACAACATAGCTCAGGGGTACATCGACGCCTGATCTGCGGATCGCTTCACGAGCGGCGGACATAAAGGCCTTGCAGCAGGGCACCTCCATGTGCACGACCGTCAACGACTGCGGCACTGCCCCTTTGAGAATCTCTGCAAGGCGCTGTATATGGGCCTCGAGATCATCCAGCTTCGGACACCCCATAGCCACGGCCTTGTCGACAAGCAGGTGCTGATGCAGGTTCGGGTATGCAGCTGCGGCGCAGTCAGCCAGCAGAATCAGATCTGCTCCTTTGAGAAACGGGGCATTCGGCCCGAGCAACTGCAGTTTTATCGGCCAATGCCCGAGTTCGGATATTCCTTCATGATGCATCCCGTTCTGCGGCTTTTTCTGAAGTGTTGTCATGACAGAAGACGGACATCCGCAGGCCAGGGGTTTTTCAGGTGCTGATTCAATCATGCTGCCGCTATGGTGTTTTTTCTTCAGGTGCTCCTGTACCGCCTCTTCGTCAAACTCATCGGCCGGGCGCTCAACTATGGTTAAGGCACCCTCGGGACAATCCCCGATGCATGCGCCGATTCCGTCGCAATAGATCTCTCCCACCAGCTTCGCTTTGCCATTTACGAGCGCCAGAGCGCCTTCGGCACAGGCAAGGATACACTGGCCGCATCCGGTGCATTTTTCTTCGTCGATCTCGATTATCTGTCTCATCTTCTTCATGTCACACTCCTTATAATGGGGGGATTTCTCGAGCACTACCCTGTTTATGCATCATTTCAGCAGGGAACTACTTGACTCAAGTCAAAAAAAAGACACTTTTATTGTTGCAATCATATTGATTATCCCCCTAATGGTTCTGCAATGGATGTCTTTCAGGTTTTAAAAAAAGCAGACCTGTTTAAAGATATGAGTGAGGAGAGGCTCTCCATGGTTGCACGCCGGGCATCGGTGCGATCATTCAATCGTGGTGATATCCTTTTTCTGGAAGGCAGCAGGGGAACATCCTTTTTCCTGCTGGCCCAAGGCGGGGTGAGGCTGTACAAGACCTCTGCCGACGGCCGCGAGATAACCGTGCGCATCATACAGCCGGCAGAGGTGTTTGCAGAGGTCATCCTCTTTGAAAACGAGCATTATCCGGTTAATGCCGTTACAATCTCGGCCGGTACTGCACTGGAGATCCCAAGAGAGTTCTTTCTCTCTCTGCTCGATACTGCCGACTTCCGCAATGAGTTCATTCGCCTGCTCATGAGAAAGCAGCGCTTTCTTGCCGAGCGAATCCTCTACCTCACCTCATATGATGTGGAAGAGCGATTCTTCAGGTTCATCATCGAGCGGTACGGCAGGAAGGATCATTACAAGGTGGACATCTCAAAGAAAGAGATTGCATCTGCAATCGGCACGATCCCTGAGACGTTGTCCCGCATGATCCTGCGGCTGAAACAACAGAGGGTTCTTACCTGGGAGGGCTCCAGCCTCCACATCGAAGGCAGCTTTCTCGATTTCTTTGATTCGGCTTAAGAACCGGGGGCATATTCCGACTCCTGAAATGCCGGTGTGTCTGAGGTTTTAATCTTTCCCTGCTTTTGCCCTTCTGCCTTGGATCTTGAACGAACAGGCTTGATCTGCCTGATTCTTTATCCATACCCTTCAAGACCCTGTCTCTGATCAAGGCAGCAGGGTATGGCTGACCCTGGTTAATAGTTAAATACAATGGCAAAAGACAGCACGGTATCCGTTTTCTTGAGCGTAGCGGGAACCGGGTTATTATCATATTCTATTTCAAAACTGGTTTTGACCGCGAGATTTTCATCCAGAGAATTTACCAGTGAGATCTCCGAATTCAAGTTGAATGCTTTACTATCTGTAAGATTGTAGAAATATTCGAGAGATGACTTGAACTTGGTCTTTTGCGTAATCAGATATTCATAGCCGGTAAAGGCCCTGCCTTCGAGAGATCTGTCACTGGTGTCATCAATGTAATTGACGATTCGATAGTTTACTCCTGCCTCTAAGGAAAGAAAATGTGCAGGGCCTTTGATAAAATGGTACCCAAGGGCAGGACCGATGAAATACCTCTGTTCAATACCCGCAAATTCGTCTGTTAACCACTTTGTGATAACCGACCAGAACAACCTCCTGGCAAAGAGATAATTTATGCGCAGTTCGGTAGAATAGCGCTCGGCATTTTTTTCTCCTCCGCTCTTTCCATATCTCCCGCCAGCCTTCCAGAGCCCTTCAATGTTATGGGAGAAGGCATATTTCATACTATTCTTAGCGGAAAAGACCACCACATCCGTATTCCCCGCAGTATCTATATAGGCAAGCTCTGCCTCATCACTGAAATTCTTTGCGTGAGCATACCCGCAGGACAATATACATACCATGCAACCAACCAGCATTATGTCGATTTTCTCTTTACCCATAGGGTACATCCTCATCCGCGAGCTATGGACATTCATAGATACTTTCTTTGATACCCGATTAAAATAGACCCTGCTTTGTATTTTTCAAGC
>CAYRCP010000293.1:0-3266 GCA_964422755.1 uncultured Bacteriovoracaceae bacterium
TGCTACTTCTTATCCTTCGGCCAGATCTTGATGGCTTTTTTCCCAAGCTGGGTTTCATTGAGATACGCGGTTATCTCAAAGGTGCCGTAATCTCCCGTGGCAATGAGATACCTGCCCAGTTTCGTACAGGTGATTTTATCCCCCGAATCATCATTCTTTGTGCATCCACCCTGTATTTTGAGGCATCCACCGTTGCTCATCAGGGTAAACCGATTGGTTATCTTTGTGCCGTTGGGCGCTTCAATGCAGTAGTATACTTCATCCCCTTTTCCGGCATTTTCATGAGGAATAAAGATGATAATGTCTTCATTGTCCCGGAAGAACCATTTCTCTTCGAGGAGCTTTTCATTAAACCAGGGTTCGAATTTGTTGTTGTTATTCTTGTCATCAAAGGTGAAGGTCATAACCGGTTCTATCTTTACCACCGGCTCCGGTTTGGGAGATGATCTGTGTTTTCTCAGGCGCTCTTTGAGCGGACACCCGCTGACAAGAATCCCTGCGATCAGTAACACTGCCAGGAGTACGATAAGTTGCTTCTTCAATGGGATACCCTCCAATCAGGACAGTTCTTCATGTCAAGACGTCCTCAAAAAAATGTAAGTTCAGAAATATATGTATTGTGAAAAATTATATTATATAAAATCGAAGATCTTCTCAATAAATATTTCATGTATATGTCCTGGTTCAAGTCTTTTAAGAGTGCCTTGAGGTGTATGCCGTTTTTCTCAATCTGCCGGTGCCGGGTTGTCCGGCCGGCAAGAATGAGCCCTGCATTCGGCAGCGCGCGGGATAAGGCGGGCAGGCACTGCTGTTTGACACAAAAAGGCGAAATTACAGCGAGTTATTAAATAAATTGGGAGCTTATGTTTCCCCCCAAGTGGCCGATTGTTTTTTACAGGGAGTTTATCATGATCAAGCTGGAAAACATGAAAGTTCTTATTGTTGATGATTCCGAGGGGATGCGTAAATCCATCCGCGGTATGCTGATGGTACTGAAATATGGCCAGGCATTTTATTTTGCAGGAGACGGAAAAGAGGGATTAACGGTCTTGAAGCAGGAGAAGATCGACCTCGCTATCATTGACTGGAACATGCCTACAATGAACGGCATTGAACTGCTGGAGCGTATTCGGGAAGATCGGGCGTTGCGGGATATGCCGATCGTCATGGTTACAGCCGAGGCCAACAAGGAAATCGTTGCCGAGGCGGCTGAGTCGGATATTGACGCATATATGCTCAAGCCCCTTACCATCCAGTCTCTCGGAGACAAGATCGCCCAGGTAATCGAAAAGGTGAATAATCCCTCTCCCATGATCTCTCATCTGAAAAAGGCACGTGCCTTTGAAGAAGCAGGCGACATAGATGGTGCAATCAGTGAGGCCAAAAAGGCCGTGTTTGCAGACAATACATCCTCCCGGCCGGTACGGGAGCTGGGCTATTATTATTTCAAAAAGGGCCACGTCAACGAGGCAAAAAAATGGTTTATGCACGCTGCGAACATGAACAAGCTCGATGTATTCGCGGTTCACTATCTGGGGCAGATCTATCTTCAGCGCAATCAGATCGATAAGGCCGCGGAGTGTTATTTCCAGGCCATGAATATCAGTCCGAGGCACATTGACCGGGCAGTGAATTTCGGCAAGATTCTCGTGAAGAAAGGCATGGCCGGTGAGGCACGCAAGGTATTCAACAAGGCACTTGGCCTGACTGATGACCCCATCGGCCTCCATGAACAACTGGCGGAGTATTGTCTGCAAAACGACGTATATCCTTATGCCATAGAGCTCATGAAATTCGTTCTCCGTCAGGTCCCTTCTCGCCATGATCTGTTATTCAAGATCGGCAGGGCGTATGAGGATATGGGAGACCGCAAGCAGGCCCTTCCATACCTTGTTGAAGCAGGCAAGAAGGAAAGTGACAATATCGAGATCAAGCTCCATATTGCACAAACCCTGCTCGAGCTGAAACAGAAGCTGCGGGCTGAAGGTGTGATCAAGGCAATCCTGGAGATCGATCCGTACCATTCAGAGGCGAGAACCCTGCTCAGGAAATGTTTATGAGGGCTCATCTCTCAGAGAGATCAAGAATAATCGGAGGGCTTACATGAAGGTGGAGGATAACGTTCTTCAGGCCATAATGAAAATCAACGAGATCTCCAACAACCCGCAACTTTCCTTCAAAACCAAACTCAGCGGCATCCTCTCGGAGATCGTAACGTGTTTTCATGCGGAAAAGGCCTCCATCATGGTTATTTCGAAGAGAAAAGACCTGGAGGTTGTTGCATCTATGAACCCTGATCTCATTGGAAAAAAACAGCCGCTGGATATGAAATCACCTTCTTCCTGGGTCGTGCGGAACAAAAAGGTTCTCTACAGCCAGGACGGTTCCTGCGATACCAACTTCCCGAAGAGATTCGATCACTACAAGAGCGATGCATATCTTCTCGCACCCATCATGTGCAATGACAAGGTGCTCGGGGTGTTGAGCGTGACCGACAAAGTGAATTCGGACGGATTCACCCGGCAGGAGCAGGAGGTGCTGCTGAGCATAGCCGGTAATGTCATCAGCGCCCTGGAGAACAATCGCCTCGCAGAGTCTTTGCTCAGAAAAAAACAGGCCCTCAAAGAGAACAATATCCAGTTAACGAAACTGGAAAATCTTCGCAGTGAGCTTTTCAATATGCTTATCCACGACCTGAAAGGGCCGATTTCCGAGGTGATCGCCAATCTGGATATCCTCTCCTACATAGTGGATGAGGACCACCGGGAGTATGTGGAACAGGGGCAGGCAAGCTGTGATATCCTTTACTCCATGATCACGGACCTGCTCGATATTGCCCGGATGGAAGAGGGCAGCCTGCACATGATAACCGAGAAATTGAACCCGCATGAATTCATCAATGAAGCGGTAACACACCTGAGAAGCCTTGCCCGGGGCAAATCAATCGATATACTCAAGTCAGGCGCGCCCAGTGAAGAGATCTGTTTCGATGCGGACAAGGGTCTGCTCATCCGGGTCATGCACAATCTGCTCACAAACGCCATTCATTATTCCTGCGAAGGCCAGCAGATTGAAGTGGGATACACACTGGATGATCCCGGCTACATAAAGGTCTTCGTAAAAGACAGCGGCCCGGGTATTCCCGCAGAATACCATACTTCCATCTTTGAAAAATTCGTGCAGCTGCAGAGAAAAAAGGACGGGCGAAGATTCACCACCGGACTGGGGCTCACCTACTGCAAAATGGCGGTTGAACTGCACGGCGG
>CAYRCP010000294.1:0-3264 GCA_964422755.1 uncultured Bacteriovoracaceae bacterium
ATAAACCCATTTCCTTTCATCATGCCTTTTCATGCAGGCCGGCTCGAATTATTATCCCGGGCATGGAAACACTCCGGGAGGAACAGGTGAAACAGGTGAGAAACCTCGTTATTGTCCTGGGTGACCAGTTAAATCCAGATTCAGCCGCCTTTGACGGATTCGACAGGGAGCGCGACGCAGTGTGGATGGCAGAGGTTTGCCAGGAGGCCACATACGTGTGGTCTCACCAGCTCCGCATCGCCTATTTCTTCTCTGCCATGCGCCACTTCCGCGATCTCCTCCGGCAGAGAGACATCCGTGTCATCTACCACGGCCTCACAGCGAATCCGTCGCAGGACCAGGGCCATACCCTGGCTGATGTTCTGCAAAAAAGCGTTACGATCCTCGAACCGCACAAAATCATCATGGTGCTGCCGGGTGACTACCGGGTACTTTCAGATATAAAAAACCTCTCTCAAGGGATGAACATCGATTTGGAGACCAGGCAGGACCGGCACTTTTACCTCGATGTCGATGAGTTCGCAGCCTATGCCCGGGACAAAAAAAAGATTGTGCTCGAGACATTCTACCGCCGGATGAGAAAAATTCACCACATCCTTCTTGATACCGGCGGAGACCCCATTGGCGGGTCGTGGAACTTCGACAGGAACAATAGAAACACCTTTGGAAAAACCGGGCCAAAACATGTACCAGAGCCGGTTTCTTTTCCCCCTGATGAAACCACCCGGGAGGTTATGGACATGGTACGGCGGCGCTTCAACCACCATCCCGGAAGCCTCGAGGATTTCACGGCTCCGGTCACCCGGGAAGAGGCTTTGAAAGCCCTGGATAATTTCGTCGCACACCGCCTGCCACTTTTCGGCACCTTTGAAGATGCCATGTGGAGCGATCACCCCTTTCTCTATCATTCGCGCCTGTCAGCCCCGCTGAATCTCAAACTCATCTCTCCCATGGAATGTGTTGCTGCAGCCATACATGCCTTTGAGACAGGGCATGCCCCCATCAGCTCTGTGGAGGGTTTTATCCGGCAGATCATCGGGTGGAGAGAATTTATCCGAGGCATATACTGGGTGCACATGCCCGACTACGGTGAAATGAACCACCTGGAACACCTGCTTGATGTCCCGTCCTTTTTCTGGGATGGAAACACTTCAATGGAATGTATCCGTCAGACCATGCAGTCCATTCTGTCACACGGCTATACACACCACATACAGCGGCTCATGATCATGGGCCTTTATGCCCTGCTGAAAGGCGTCAACCCGAAAAAATTTCACGAATGGCACATGGCCATGTACATCGATGCCGTCGATTGGGTCTCGCTTCCCAACACCATCGGCATGAGCCAGTACGCTGACGGCGGTATCGTGGGAACCAAGCCCTATTGCGCCAGCGGAAACTACATCAACAAGATGAGCAACTATTGTACTCACTGCACATACGACTGCCATGCCTCATGGGGAACGAACGCATGCCCCTTTACCACCCTCTACTGGGATTTCCTCGACCGCCACTATGACAAGCTGAGGGCCAACGCACGACTTGCATTTCAGATACAGGCACTGATGAAAAAACGTGCGGACAAAGACAAGATGGACAGGATCCGCCTGCAGGCGCAAGAAATAAAAAAACAATAAGTCCTTCTGCTGTACGTATTATGCCATTATTTTAAACAGCAGGGTAGCCAGGGTCTTCCGTTCCTCTGGTGTTCCCACGTTCCACAATTCCTGGAGCAGTTCTTCTTCCTTGGTCGCCGGGCACACCTTCTCGGCAAGGAAATCACCTATTTCAGCAGCAGTCTCCTGTATTTCCTCATCCGTCCATCCAAGCGTGCGGGCTTGCCCGATAGCGGTGTGCAGCGTATTTCTCCAGTTGTCCCAATCTCTTACATAGTCGAGCAGATTCAGGCATTCAGTCTTTTCCATGAGTCTTCTCCTTTGGGTAAATGCATGCCCTGGGCATGTTTATCTTTTTAAAATAATGGGCGCTTATGGGGTGTCAACACAGCGAACAAGAGAACATTGCCCTGCTTGTCATTTGGGCTCCACAGGATAAGCCTTCTTCTCCCACTCATACCATCCGCCCTTGAGCGCGAACACTTTTTCATAGCCGCGTTTCATGAGTTTCTGTGCCAGACCGGCACTGGTTGCTTCATTCGTTCAGGCGCAGTACAGCACCAGTGTCTTGTCTTTCGGATACTTGTCTGCCCAATTTTTAAAGTCTTTTTTGCTTTCCCGGCGTGCACCGGTTATCTTGACATCACTATCCGTCCAATCTCCTCCAGATCGTACATCCAGGATGATAACATCAGGATTGTCGAGCAGGCCGTTGAGTTCGTCACTCGACATCCTCGGGACATCGGCAGCAAACGCAAGACTACAGGCGAACATCCAGATTGCCGTCACCACGAGGACTCCAGGCACTGATATCCACAGTTTTGTTCTCTTCATATACCCTCCTTTGTTATCCGGTGTTTGATTCGATTTTCACAACACATTGAATTTGATCTTTATTTTATTACAGCACCACGTTCCGGTTACAAAATCGCTGTGATAAAAATATCCTTCGTGGATTAATAGTAGTGACGGCTCGGGGCAATGCAAGACCTTGGAGGGTTGCCCCGACTCTTTGATGAGGTGAAAACGGCGAGGAACAGGAAAAAGTAAACGGAAAACGGTGAAAAGACCAAATTCTCAGCTGCGAAATTATCATTGATAAAATGCCCGCGGCTGAAAACCGCTCCTACACTCTGGCCCTTTGGACCTTTGTGCCTTTGTGCCTTTGGTTAACTAATACGTTGGTTTTATTCTTTCCCTTCGGCCTGAGTTCACGAACAAACTTGCTCGTCCTGCCTAACCGGCATGGCCAATTGACCACAACGAAAGATGAAAATGTGTCGGGTTTGATTAAGCTACATGCCTAAATGTTTTAAGATTATTATTTTTGATTCTCGTTCTATCACAAGGTCCCGGGCATCCATGATAATAAAAATGCTCGCGGCTAAAGCCGCTCCTACACTCTGTGCCTTTGTGCCTTTGTCACTGGTATCTCGATCCCACTTGTCAGAAGATTTTCAAGGTTTTTATTCTGAATTCTGGATACTGGATTCTATTTTATATAAACATCTTGGGCTAACATGTTCGCCCTGCCTCGTTTCCCGAATCCTCTTGCGCGAACTCTTCGCAATCCGAAATATGTTCTCTGGTCCCGGGACCTTTACCTCATCTTCGTCCCCATTTCGTCCTCACGGAAATCGATGCCTTT
>CAYRCP010000295.1:0-3236 GCA_964422755.1 uncultured Bacteriovoracaceae bacterium
GTTCCTCTCGGAGATCAAGGCCCGATGAACTACCCCGCAGCCCCGCTAAAACCAGCGGGATCTTCGACAATCTGCGGGGAATCAAACCCTAAGGTAACTACTCACGTAGTCAGGCTGAAGCTGTTCAGCATTAACGTACTTTTTCCCGTACTTTGACGAAGAAACAGCAAATCTTCGCATCAAACATGCATTCAACGCGTGCTATAGTCCACCTTTCCCTAACAGTCTTTAGTACCCCAAGGGCATTTCTTTCAGGGCATCTACCTACCTGAGTAGTTACACCCTAAGAGAGATTAAAATTTGACCTGCGGTGCCTCCTGCTGGGTTTCAGGAACTGCAAAGTACTGGGCCTCGCCCACGCCCGCCCAAGATGCAAAGAATCTGCCCGGGAAGGTTTTTACATAGGTATTGAGAACGCGGACCTGGTCATTAAAGCGTTTTCGCTCCACAGCGATACGGTTCTCCGTGCCCTCGAGGCTGTCCTGGAGTTTCATGAAATTCTCATTGGACTTAAGCTCGGGATATCTTTCCTGCAGAAGAAGCAGACGGGAGAGAGCGCCTTCAAGTCCGCCTGCAGCACGCGCCTTTTCATCCACATTCTGTGCGGAGAAATAGGCCTTTCTCGCTTCGGCAACACCTAAGAAGATATCCTTTTCCTGGGCGGCAAAGCCTTTGACGGTCTCAATGAGGTTCGGGATAAGGTCGTATCGCCGTTTCAGCTGGTTTTCCACCTGAGCCCACTGGGCATCTACCGTCTCCTTCATGCGGATTGCCTTGTTGTACTGCGATATGAACAAAGAGATGAAGATAACGACAATGGCTATGATAATACCTGCTGTGGCTAACGTGTTCTTATTCATGCATCCTCCTGTTTCAGTGTTTCATTGCTTTAATGAAAAGATAGATGTTGGAACGGTATCCGGACCCGTTGTAACTGGTTCATAAACATCTGAATGACGTCTACCATCCGCCCGATGCACCGCCACCCCCGAAACCTCCTCCCATGCCGCCGCCGAAGCCGCCGAAACCACCTCCGCCAAAACTGCCGAAACCGCCTGATCTGTGTGAACCGCCGGATCTGCCGCCAAGAAGAGAACCAAGAAGAAGCGCACCAAAAAGGCCCCGTGAGCGGCCGGACATCAGGGAGGACATGACAAAGATAAAGAACAGAAAAGAAAGCAAAGACCCCAGGGGCGATTTCTTTGCCGGAGCACGCGAGGGCTGAATCTTGGGCATGCCCGAGAGTTGAACACCCGAGGCTTTCGCGATAGTGTCCACGATCACAACAGCCGTTGCATAGATGCCTCCGGTATAATCTCCTGCCTTGAACCCTGTCACGAGATGCTGTCTGGCTATGGTTCCCGCAAGACTGTCGGGCATGACCCCTTCGAGTCCGTAGCCGACCTCAATCCGGTATCTGCGGTCATTGACCGCAACAACCATGAGCAATCCGTTGTCTTTGCCCTTTTGGCCCAGGCGCCAGGTTTCCGCCTTGTCGAGCGCATACTCCTCAATGGGGATGCCGTTGGTGGACGGCACCGTGAGCACGATCATCTGGGCCCCGGTTTTCTGCTCCAGTTCCTGGAGGTGTCCTGCAAGCCTGTGCTCAACCGTATCTTCGATGATCCCTGCCTCATCCATGACATAGGATGCAGGCATGGCCTGAGCAGGCATCGCCTGAGCCATTGCCATACAGGCAGAGAAGAAAAGAAGACAGGCTATGACGGGAAGGCTAAGACAGCTTGTCCATCTTGAGAGAGAACTCATGGGTTATCCTGTATACCTCATTGAAAATTCTGATTGCCTGTTCATGGGAAAGACTTCCCCTTTTTTTCCTCCTGACCGTCTCTATCTCTCTGAGAACGTCAAGGGGCATATCAAAGGTCGACTCCATTTCGGAAAGCACATCTGCCCTGCGTATCGAAGGAGTTTTGTTGATTTGTACAATATAAAGCATTGCCCTGAACAGGGGGAAAAACCCGGGGAACGCATCACCTAGCAGCATGACCAGGTCTCTTTTTCTGCCGGCACAGGAAATGTATCCCTGGCGCAGGTTAATCAGCTTCGCCTTAAGATCCCGCTCGCACTGGAGACGGAGCATGGATTTGTCGACCTCCAGGAGAGAGAACATCTCATCCCCGTATATGGTGGAATGGATGCGCTTGATATCAAGGAACTCTATGGGGAATACATCGAGGGATCGGTGTATGTATTCCCGTGTCATGATAAGCGGCGCCTGGATACGCTTTTTATTGTAACGTTTTCCCATGGATGCGATCATATCGAGTACGGGCAGGGTTATTTCCTTGAGCACAAACACGGAATTGATGTCGGATGTGCCGGGTATGTAGTCTTGGGTAAGGCAACTCCCGGTAATGGCGATAGATTCAAGCTGTGTACGGATCGAGGGAATAATTTCCCGGGCAAATACGCTCACATGATCAGCCGCATGTGACGACAGACCGCTCACGTCTAGAGATAGATCGTTATGTACCATAATGATTGAAATCTTAGCATAGTACCTGATGCGTATCCAAGACAAAACATTTGTAACTACTCACGTAGTCAGGCTGAAGCTGTTTAGGCTGAAGGCTGAAGGAGTCCGAAGACCCGCACTTTAGGGAAAAAACAGCAAATCTACGCATCAGACATGCCTTCAGCGAGTGACATATTCCCGCTTTTTCTTACAGTCTTCGATCTTTAGCACCCAAGGGCATTTCTTTCGGGGCATCTTCCTATCTGAATAGTTACAAAACATTTCAGGGGTTTCTTCTTTCCGGTAAAGAAACCTTCTAGGCGCGGCAGAAGTCATGCCGTCATTATCCGGGACCGTCGGCACATTGCCGAAAAAGTGCAAAAAAAAGCCAGAAGAAATAAAAGGCATAAGGACAGATCACGAGAGGACGTGTCCCTCTTCTGGCGTAAAGGAGGTCAGAACAACACTTGTTGTATCTAACTTATACTAACTTAACATAAGACGATATATCAGTAAACCCAAAAGTGTCAGGAAAGAAAAGATTTTGGATTGCTTCATAAAAAACTAATCAGCCGGATAGACTGATACCCTGAAGAGTTATCTGCGGCAATCATCTGTGTCGAGCGTGGTAGTGCTGTCCTGGTAGAGCTCTATGCCATGAGTGGTTTATTTCATCTGTGCATCGAAACAGGAGCTCCCGTCGAAAGGGTATCTCTTATGAGAGCTCCGGCACCAGATTCTTTCATGCGCTGGGTGGCTG
>CAYRCP010000296.1:0-3236 GCA_964422755.1 uncultured Bacteriovoracaceae bacterium
TACAGAACTGGCTGACATATTTTCACAATTGTTTTCACCGGGCAGCTCGGGCTCACCTGCAGCCATTTTTGATGCTGCTGAGCTCTTTGATGCTGAAAGATCAGATGCAGCGCGCATAGCGGCATGTCTGAACGCCGCTTTCTTCATCATGCTTTCCGGTCAGTCTCACCCGTTCTACCGCGAGGCGGAGGAGTACATTGAGCGTATAAAAGAATCAACCGGGTGGAGCGATGTCGCTGCCTTCTATGCCCGGGCCGTGAAGCTGATCCACCAGGAGATCGATGATCTCAGCAAAAAAGACCACACCTTTGCTCAAAAAATACATGAACTGGATGAATGGCTTACCCGACCGGGATATTCACGTGATGAGGATGAAACTGCGCAGAAGATCTGGTCTGTATTTTTCCCTGAAGGCTCCGGCAATCTCAACACCTGGGAAGAGCGCATCGAGAGCCTCAGAGACAAACGCAACGTAACCATAACACAGCAGAACCCGGCGCCCATAGCCGACCCGGGCCACGAGATTCTCTTCACTTCCAACATATTGCTGACCACCTGCACCCAGGCTGCCTCTCCTGATGAAAGCCACGTAAGTGATGATATCAAGCAGCGGTGCTCTGCGATCGCCCTTGAAAAACAAGAGTACTGGTATGACCACCCCATTCCCATAGGAATCCCGCGGGAAAAAAATGAGGTGCTCTACGGACTCAAGGGGCTGGACAAGGCAGTGGAATTCGAGCGGAGCCGCGGCAATTTTACCGGAGAGAAGATAACGTGCGTGCTGTCGGTTTCGGTTACGCATTGGGGCCTCCATGATATTGCAAAGCCCTATCTTGAAGAAGAAGTACAGCGCCTTGGCGGATTGAAGAACATCGATGTGTATATCATTACCGAAACAGATGCCGCAAGGCTCATCCACGACTGCCTGGTCCCCTGTGCACGCCGGTTCTTCGATCAGAGAGATTCGCAAGAGTTCCTTGAAATTATCGGGGTGGACGGTGAATATGGCAGGCATTACAGTTTTCTGAAAGCCATTAGTGCGTTCTGGAGCATATTCATCGACCCGGCTATAAAGGCCACATTCAAGATCGACCTCGATCAGGTATTTGATCAGGACAGGCTCGTTGAACAGACCGGCGAATCGGCATTCGACCACTTCAAGACACCACTGTGGGGGGCTCACGGCCTTGACTCAGGGGGCAACCCCGTGGAACTCGGGATGATCGCCGGCGCCCTGGTAAATAAGCAGGACATCGAAAAGTCCCTGTTCACCGCAGATGTAACCCCCCCTGAGGGAAGACCTGAAATGGATGAATGCATCTTCTTCAGCAATCTTCCCCAGGCGATGTCCACCCGGGCAGAGATGATGACCCGTTACACCGGGCCGGACCTTGACGGCAAAAAGACCTGTATCGAGCGCATCCATGTTACCGGGGGAACGAACGGCATCCTTATTGAGAGCCTGCTGCGCCATAGACCGTTCACTCCGTCGTTTATCGGCCGTGCAGAAGACCAGGCATATATCCTGTCCGTATTTGAAGGCATGGATGCACGGCTGGCATATGTGCACAAGGACGGGCTCATCATGCGTCACGACAAGGAGAGCTTTGCCCGGGACGCCATTGATGCAGCCCATGCGGGCAAGCTCATCGGCGACTATATCCGTATTCTGTTCTTCTCTGCATATGCCCGGATCCTCACCCGTGATATCTCCGCCATCAAGGGCCATCTCGATCCGTTCACCGGCTGCTTTATCTCGAAGATCCCGGTTACTGTTGTGCACCTGCGGTTTGCCCTGAAGGCTGCCTCGTTCTTTAAACGCGGAGAGAACAGCAAAGGGCTGGAATTTATCAGGCTCGGCATCAGGAGGATACAATCCGCGCTGGACTTCACCGGCGGAGCACCAAGTGCACTGAAGATGCAGTATGAAAAAGAACGCACAGCATGGAACCTCTACTATGACATCCTGCTTAAAACCCGGCAGGCATTGAAGAAAGATGACGCTTTTGCCCTGGATATAAGCAGGAAGGCTCGCGATATCATGAATGGATGTTTCCTTGATTTCTGATATACGGTAAAATCACTGTTTGAGACAGCCATGCTCCCTGCCCTGCGGCAGGAATGCCGGTGTTATGCATGAGAAATGAGAAAAGCCGATGAGGAGGAGAAGCAAAAATGTTCAACCCGAAGGAACCGATCACCTTTGACCGCATCATCCGCATTGCAATTGCATTGGGGCTGATCGTCGGTCTGGTTGCGCTCATGGGATATTTGAGCGATGTGCTGATCCCCTTTGCCATTGCCCTGCTCCTGGCATACCTCATCAACCCACTGGTCCTGTTTATCCAGAAGAAGATCCCCAACCGTGTTGCCGCGGTCTTCATCTCGCTGTTTCTCCTGGTCTCGGCGATAGCGCTTGTGGCCGTGCTCGTCATCCCCATGATTGCCGGTGAAATAACGCGTATGGGCCAGCTCCTCTCGTCCATGGTCGACAATGCGGACATCGCGGCTCGTGCGAGAAAAACACTCCCCCCGGATTTGTGGCTCCTCGTAAAGAAGTTTGCCACCAGGAAGGAGGTGCTGGACTTCTTCGCATCGGGAAACATCATAGAGATCGCACAGACAATAGCCCAGAAGATCCTGCCCGGGCTTTGGGGCTTTATCAGCGGCACAGCGAGTTTTCTTATCGGGGTTTTAGGGCTCACCGTCATCCTGCTCTACCTGGTCTTTCTGCTCTTTGACTTCCAGAAACTCCAGCAGGAATGGGAAAACATGATCCCCGGCATGTACCGGGCCCAGATCGTGGAATTCGCGAAAGAGTTCAACGCGGCCATGAACCAGTATTTCAGGGGCCAGGCTGCCGTGGCGTCCATTGTGGGCGTGCTCTTTTCCATCGGGTTTGTCCTCATCGGCCTGCCCCTGGGTATCCTTCTGGGCCTGTTCATCGGGATGCTGAACATGGTTCCCTATCTCCAGCTCATCGGGCTCATACCCGCCTTTTTGCTGGCCCTGGTCCATGCCCTGGAGGCTGGGTTGAGCATCTGGGCAACGCTGGGTCTTACCGCTCTGGTCTTTGTGGTGGTCCAGAGCATCCAGGACACCATCCTGGTGCCGAAGATCATGGGCAAGGTGACAGGCCTGAGCCCTGCCATGATCCTGTTGTCGCTGTCCGTCTGGGGAAAACTGCTGGGCTTTTTCGGCCTGGTCATCGCCATCCCGGTGACCTGCCTCATCCT
>CAYRCP010000297.1:0-3233 GCA_964422755.1 uncultured Bacteriovoracaceae bacterium
CCCATGTTTCGGCAATGCGTTTGTTGAGAAATGCCATGGTGGGGAACGAGTGCTGAAGAAACAGGATATCCGTAATCCGAAGTCTCTTCTGTATGGCAAGCCCCCATTCATTGATCATCTCACCCGAGCCCTCCCCTGCGATCCGAACGCCGAGGATCTTACCGGTCCTGCCGACAAAGGCCTTTACAAACCCGGTATCAACGCCTTCGGCTATGGCGGCTCCATAATCCTCATACCGGGCATGGATTACCTCATAGCTGACACCTTCCTTGTCCAGTTGTGATTCCAGTTTCCCTACGTGGGAGATCTGGGGCTCGGTAAAGACCGTCCAGGGGATGACATATTTGCGAAAATCTCTTCTGAAAAACCTTGGGCCAATGGCATTGATCAGGGCAATCATGCCCTGATGCATGGCGGCATGGGAAAACAGTGCATAGCCATTGCAGTCTCCGGCAGCATATATGTGCTCACGGCTTGTCTGCAGGAATTTGTTTACGGTGATCCCCTTCTTGGTAAAGGCCACTCCCGCATTCTCCAGTTTCAGACCGGTCAGATCGATCCTTCTCCCTGCAGCCACCATGAGTCTCTTGCCCAGCAGTGTCTCTCCCCTGTCCGTATACAGGGCAATCAGATCATCTACCTGCTCCACTTTTTCGATCTTCCGCGCATTATATACTGCTATGCCTTCCTCGACAAACACCTTCTCAAGGAGATCGGAACTCTCCTTGTCCCCCCCGCCCGCAGGGATGAGCAGCGGATCCATGTGCACGATGGAGGTCTTACATCCGAGCCTGGTAAATGCCTGGGCAAGCTCGCATCCGATGGCCCCTCCCCCCAGTATGATCATACTCTCCGGGATCTCTTCGAGGCTGAATACGTTATCATTGGTAAGAATATCGATACCTTCCATGCCTTCGACAGGCGGAACAGCAGGCTTTGTCCCGGTGCAGATGAATATCTTGTCTGCACTCAGGGTTTTTTCTCCCACAGAGACTGTGTGATCGTCAATAAAACAGGCCTCTCCTTCATCCAGGTGAAGATCCACCTTTTCGAACATCTTCACGGTCTTTTGGTCATTGATATAGTTCAGATCCTTTTGAATCCTGACAAACGGGTTCTTTACCGCAGGAGGATCCGCCGCATCGAAACCCATCTTTGTCAGCCCGGAAAAGACATTCCTCATCTTTGCGGTCGCCAGCAGGGCCTTGCTGGGGATGCATCCCACGTTCATACACTCCCCGCCAAGCCTGTGCTTTTCTACGGCGCAGACGCTCAGTCCCATTTCGGCTGCCATTGCCGCCACGGCCATTCCGGCAGGACCCATACCGATAACCAGCACATCGTAATCATATTTCATTGTTATCTCCTTATGGATATTGTCGTGGATACTTTTATTGATAAGATCCCTGTCTCGACAGAACCCCATGTCATGTTCGGTGCAGGTTCACCTCTCGTATAACAATTGCCTGGTTGGGGCAATCCCTGGCAGCCTTCATACAGTTCTCGACAAGGTCCGGGGGAACATCGCCCGGGATGGCAATTGCCTTCTTACTTCCGGCCTGGAACCGGAAGACCTCGGGACAGGTCTTTACACAAACACCCATAGTCCCGCATTTTACCTGATCAACTTCCACCTTCATGGTATCACCTCCCTGCCGCATTTCGCCTGAATCACTATACGACAGCCGGCATCATGCCTTTTCCTTTCGCTTTTCTTCAAACCTTGTCTTTCTGCGGGCAGCAGCCTCAACGTTCCGGCGCTCTTTTTCTTCCCCCGTTATAATCAGAGGGGGTACTTCCTTGGGTTTTCCGTTTTCATCCAGGGACACGAGCGTCAGATATGCCGAGGCGATATGCCTGACCTCGTCAGTGGCCATATCTTCCGCTTCCACCCGAACGCCCACCTCCATGGATGTCCTGCCCACCATGTTGACGCATCCTTTGAGCCTGAGCAGGTTCCCGATAAATACCGGCCCGTGGAAATCAAGCCTGTCTACGGATGCGGTAACCACATTGGTCTTCGTATGCCGGAAGGCAACCATGCCTGCCAACGAATCGATATGCTTCATGATAATGCCGCCATGAACATTGCCGGCAAAATTGGCGTCCGGCAGCTCCATGACATGAGCGACACACAGAGCGCTTTGTTCAGATGTTTTTCCCTTCATTAAAATCTCCCTGTTCTTTGGCCTTCACGAAGAAGGCCAGTTGTTATTATCATGCAAATCTAAGATGTGGGGCAACTCGCTGCGCACCTGAAAAAAAGGTGTAAGGTCTGAGGTATAAGGGTTAAGGTAAAAAGTAAAATGTGAACCGTAAAAAGGCACACAATCCGAAATCATCCTTTCCCCAGCGCCTAGTGCCCAGCTTGTCCAGGCGTAGCTGAAAACGAAGCCGGGTGCCTAACGCCTTAATATTCATGTTCCCCAAGTCTTGTTCTTTTCCTTTGTGCCTTTGTGCCTCAAATCTCGAACGAACGTGAGATTTTCTCTTTGTACCGCTCTCATCTCGAACCCGCCTGATAGTATCTTCTATTCCGTAAACCCCGGGGGAAGATCGTCATCAAATTCCTGCCGGGAAGGCTCTTGTCCTTTACGTTCTCCCGGACCATACTCTGATTGCTGTTTCATCTCAAAGGAAAAGCCCAGGTCTCTTCCCTGTTCTCTATACGACCCGGTTGCGAGCCGCAATGCGTTCATGGGCTCGACAATGATCGCCCTGTCTCCCAGCACGGGACAGTAGTACTCACAAAAACCGCACCCGTTGCACCGTGACTCATCCACAAAGGGCACGGCAACCTCGATACCGGCAACCCTTTGCAATTTCACGGCATCAAAGGGACACACCTCGTCACAGACAAGGCACTCCTGGTCGAATTCCCATGCAAGGCACTTGTGCCTGATCACATACGCTGTTCCCACCTTGGCCCAGATCTTTTCCGCTTCAGAAAGTGGACGAACGGCACCTGTCGGGCACACCTGTCCGCATACCGTGCACAAGGGCTCACAGGGTCCACGCTGCGGGGTAATGACCGGGGATGCAAATGCCGTAAAACCCGATACAAGACCTATGGGCTGCAGGGTATTTGTCGGGCATGCCTTCATGCACTCTCCGCAACGCACGCAGCGGGCGAGAAAATCCGGCTCGGGAACTGCTCCCGGCGGCCGTATCAGCGCAGGCGGGATAATCTGCCCGAGTGAATCTCCGGTGTGAAGCTGCTGCAGGCCGGTGAG
>CAYRCP010000298.1:0-3230 GCA_964422755.1 uncultured Bacteriovoracaceae bacterium
AGGCCAGACAGGCAGGGCATCGCTACATCGCAACCAATGAAGGGTGGATCGATTGCCAGTCCAGCCGCCTCGATCATCTCGACTACATTGCAAAACACCGCAACATATCCGAAGAGCTCGATGGAATGGGAACAATCAAGCTCAAAAAAATCGACCTGTTCATGATCAATGCTTTTTCCGGATCCGCACGGATGCAGATACAGGGGCAGGATAAAAATGCCAGTCACCTGGAGCGCATGCTCGAACTCAAGGCTGTAGATGCCCTGCCGGATCTTGATGGCATGGCCTCGCCGCTGAGACCCTATCAGGTTCATGGGGTGCAATGGATACGGTTCCTGCATGAAAACGCTTTCGGCGGCCTTCTCTGTGATGATATGGGCCTGGGAAAAACCCACCAGATCATGTCGTTCATGGTGTGGCTGAAGCAGAAGCAGAAAGGGCATTTTATCGTTGTATGCCCCACTACCGTAATCAGCCACTGGCAGGACAAGATAAAAAAGCACGCGCCCGCGCTGAAAGCCTGCGTATACCATGGAAGCGAGCGCAGCATCGATCAGGCGCTCGATGGAAATGATGTGCTCATAACCTCATACGGCATCCTCAGGCGGGATGCAGATATCCTGAATAAAATCCCCTGGGAATTGGCGGTCTTTGACGAAGCCCAGTACCTTAAAAATTCCCAGACCCTGGCACACCGCTGCGCCTGCTCTCTCAGTGCGGACATGAAGATCGGGCTGACCGGCACACCGATCGAAAACAGGGTCGAGGAGCTCAAAGCCCTGTTCGACCTGGTTCTGCCGGGATACCTCGGATCAGACGCCCACTTCAGTGCCCGATATGCCCAGCCCATTGAAAACGAGCACAATGCTCCGGCACGTCAGGAGCTGAGCCGGCTCATCTCACCCTTTACCCTCAGACGCCTCAAGCAAAGCGTGCTTGAAGAGCTCCCGCCCAAAATCGAAGACATCCGCTCCTGCATACTCAGCGAGGACCAGGTCAAGCTCTACCGGGATGCTATCGACACCCGAGTTCCATCGCTCATGCACGACCTTGAAGACACCAATAAAGTTGTTCCCTACCTGCACATCTTTGCCCTGCTCAACCTGTTGAAGCAGATCTGCAACCATCCCGCGCTGATAGACTCTAATCTTGATACCTACGAAAACTTCTGCTCCGGCAAGTGGGACCTGTTTACCGAACTGCTCGCCGAGGCATTGGACAGCGGCCAGAAGGTGGTTGTGTACTCACAGTATCTCGGCATGATCGAGATCATCTCCCGCCACCTTGAACAATCGGGCATCGGCCATGTCACACTGACCGGCAAGAGCATCAACAGGGGAACACTCATCGAGCGGTTCAATAACGATGATGACTGCCGGGTCTTTATCGGAAGCCTCAGGGCAGGAGGCATCGGCATCGACCTTGTCGCGGCCTCCGTGGTTATCCACTACGACAGGTGGTGGAATGCTGCAAAAGAAGACCAGGCAACCGACCGGGTCCATCGTATCGGCCAGAGGCGCGGCGTGCAGGTGTTCAAGCTGGTAACCTATGGCACCCTCGAGGAAAAGATCGCGGCATTGATCGACAAAAAGAGAACGCTTGCGCAAAGCATTATTTCGGAAGACGACCCCGGCCTTCTCAAGACATTTACCCGCCAGGAACTCATGGATATCCTCTCTGCGCCTGCCTCAGGCACGGAATGATCACCCCGGTTTCCTCTGCGGGAACAATCCGTCATCCATATCGATGATATAATCACCGGGGCAAGCCATGCCCTTGCTCCAGAGCTCAAACACAGAACTATTGAGGCCTATAGACGATACCCGGCTGTCTGTTCCGGGGTGATCTTCTTCAGGAGAAGAGCAACGCCCATTGGTAAACTTGCCCTGATCAAAGATCGGCCGGTAATAAATCAAGGCACTTGAATCCATTCCTGTTCAAAATAGAACTTGACGCACAGGGGTGGGTCTGGAATAAACCTTCCTAGTTAAGCTTTGTTTAGCATATTTATGACAAGGCTTAATCCGTGGGATTAACGTAAAATCTGACAATGAGGGGATACCGGGCATGACTGAGGAAGTTCTTACCTTGAATAACAGCACAGTCGAGCTCGACGCATCTACCCGGATCGGAATACATGACCTGTGCAGTGCGCATAGAAAAGAACCGGATCTTACTCCCCACAGACTTCACACAGTAATCACAGACCTCACTCTTATACAAGCATGCTTCTGTGGGATAGCTACGAAATGAAACAGAGCAGCCAGAAACGACCGGGACTGTTTGGAAAAGTCATAAAGCAGATACAGGATATATTATTCACGCTCAGCATGTTTGGTTCGGCAGGCATACGCCGCGGGTATCTCACATAAACCAAGGGTCATCATGAATTAGCACGAGGCATTCAACCAACTCGATAGTGGAGGAAATCATGGATACAACAACGGATTGGCTGCTTCTCTGGCGACAGATCGTCGAGGAGCATGCAAAACGGCGTGAACAACAAGAGACTGATAAGAACGAGAGCGATGACTGGACTGAACGGGCCAGGAACTTCGACTCCGGGGTAAAAGAGCGGTGGAACAAACCCGATTCCAGCAGATCGTTCGTCATCTCCCGGCTCAGGGAGCATCCGGGATCAACCCTGCTCGATATCGGTGCAGGTACCGGTGCATGGGCATGTCTTCTTGCCCCATACGTCAAACAGCTCACAGCACTGGACCCTTCGCCTGCCATGATATCGGTCCTGCAGGAAAATATCGCCGAGAAGGGGATAAAGAATATCAATATCATCCAGGGACAGTGGCCACAGGCCACCACGGAAAAACACGACTTCTCCCTGTGCTCCCATGCCATGTACGGAGAACCGGATTTTAAGGAATTCATCGAACGCATGGTCGATGTGACCCGCAAGACCTGCTTCCTGCTTCTCAGGGTACCCACGCCGAGCGGTCTCATGGCTGAACTGTCAATGCGGATCTGGGGCCATCCTCACGACAGCCCAAACTTTCACCTGGCATATAATGCCCTGCTCCAGATGAGCATCTGCCCGAATGTCCTGATGGAGGATACCGGACTCTGGAGACCCTGGACCAATGACAGCCTTGAAGATGCAGTGGCCGACGTAAAACGCAGATTCTGCATCGAAGGGGTGAAAGACCACGACGAGTTCATCGCCGAAAAGCTTTCCCATCACCTGACATTGGAAGACGGGAAATATGTCTGGCCCA
>CAYRCP010000299.1:0-3228 GCA_964422755.1 uncultured Bacteriovoracaceae bacterium
CCGCCGGTGAAAAGCCCGTACCCGTAGGCGTTGTGGATAATATCGTTTTTCGTGATTCCGGCAGCGGCAAAGGCACGCGCCATGAGCTCTGCCCAGGTACTGATATCCCTCTTGGTATAGCCCACTACCGTGGGTTTTCCGGTGGTGCCCGATGAGGCATGAACCCGCACGATATTGGTCATGGGAACGGTAAACAACCCGAACGGATAATTATCCCGAAGGTCCTGCTTGCAGGTGAACGGGAGCCGTTTGAGATCATCGAGGCTCTTTATGTCATCAGGGCTGACGCCTGCCTTGTCGAATGCTTTCCGATAAAACCCCACGGTATGGTAAACCCTGCTCGCTACCTGCTGCAGCCGTTTGAGCTGAAGGGCCTCTAATGCCTCCCGGGGAAGCGTTTCGAATTCCTCGTTATAAATCATGAACAAACCTCCTTGCTTGAATGGATCATTGGATCTTTATCTCTCTTCCTCTCTTGAATCCTTCGATGTTTATGGGCCGGATCTTTTCCTTGAGCATGGAATTGATGCATTCCAGCCACAACGACTCATCAGGTTCCAAAAGCGTTGAAAGAGTCCCCAAAAGGATGATGTTCACCCCCCGGGGATTGCCGATTTCTTCTGCAATACTGCTGCCGTCCACCATGTGTATTCTGCTCGTTCTCTCCTGTATGATAGGGCTGATATCAGGATAGTCCTCTTTCCCGGATATTACCGAAGGCGGAGAGAGGCGGTAGGAGTTGATAATCACGTGAGCATCATCCTTGAGGTAGCGGGCATAACGCGCGGTCTCAAGCTCTTCAAAGGAGAGCAGTATATCACAGCATCCAAGCGGGATCAGGGGTGAAGCAACCTGACGGCCGTACCGGACGTGGGACATGACACTGCCCCCTCGCTGTGCCATGCCATGGATCTCCGATTTCTTCACATCGTATCCATAGCGCATCATAACTTCCGAGAGCATGTCGGACGCAAGGATAATGCCCTGTCCCCCAACACCAGCCATCAAGACGTTCATTCTCCACCTCCAATCGCAGACGGGCCGCACAGATCGGCACACACGCCGCACCCCACACACATATCATTGATATATGCCTTTTCTTCCTTGAATTCGATTGCCGGGCACCCGATGCTGATACACACCTTGCACCCTGTACATGCATCACTGTCCACCCGAAGCCGCTTGCCGGACACATTCCTTGATTTGAGCAGAACGCACGGCGCCCTGGAGATGATAACGGCCGGCCCTTCGGTTGCCAGGGCTTCATTGATATCTTTTCTCGTCTTCTTGACGTCATATGGGTCTATGGTTCTCACCCACGTGATACCCAGGGCCTTGACCAGTTCCTCAAGGTTCAACCTGGTGGTCTGTTCACCCTGGATGGTAATGCCTGTTCCCGGGTGGTTTTGTGCCCCGGTCATGGCGGTAGTCCGGTTGTCGAGGATCACGATCACCGCAGCCCCGTTATTGTATGCCAGGTTGGCAAGTCCGGTGATACCGGAATGAAAAAAGGTGGAGTCGCCGATCACCGCGGCTATCTTTTCCTTGCCCGCGCCAAAGACCTTGGACATGCCGTGGGCATGGTTTATGCCCGCACCCATGCATAAGGTCGTATCGATGGCATCCAGGGGCGGCAGAAACCCGAGGGTATAGCAGCCGATATCTCCGGCAATAAAGCACTTGCTTTTCTTGAGCGCCCACAGAAGGCTTCGGTGAGGACAGCCCGGGCACATGCTCGGAGGGCGTCCGGGAAGCGCATGCTCTTTAACAGGACCCGCCCCTTGTCCGGATATGGCGCTGGTTACAATGTCAGGATTCAATTCCCCGCACATGGGCAACAGGTCTTTGCCATGACAGTCGATACCCATGGCCTTTACCTGCTCCTCGATGAAGGGATCGAGTTCTTCCACGACCCAGAGTTCATCCACTTTTGCGGCAAAGTCCCGGATGATCTCATCAGGCAGCGGGTACGGCATCCCGAGCTTCAGGATCGAGGCGCCCGGAAATGCCTCCCTGGCATACTGGTAGGCAATGCCCGATGAAATGATACCAATGGCAGTATCACCCATCTCCACGCTGTTGAGCGCGGAGGAATTCGAATACGCCCTGAGCGAACATATCCGCTCCTCGATTACCGGATGGCGCCTGCGTGCATTGGCGGGCAGCATCACCCATTCGGCCGGATGCCGCTCAATACTCGGAACCAGCTGTTCGGCGGCTTCACCGGGCTCCACGATACCCATGGAATGGGAGATCCTCGTTGTTGTCCGCAGCATTACCGGGGTTTCGAATCTCTCGGAGATACCTATAGCTTCGATCATGAAATCCTTTGCCTCCTGGGACGTTGAAGGCTCCAACAGGGGAATCTTTGCAAAACGCGCATAGTGTCTGTTGTCCTGCTCATTCTGCGAAGAAAAAAGCTCGGGATCATCGGCACTAACCAGCACAAGGCCACCCCTGATCATGGTATAGGGCAATGTCATCAGCGGATCTGCCGCCACATTGACCCCGACATGCTTCATGACTGCAATGGTCCTGGCACCTGCATAGGATGCTCCGGCGGCCACTTCCAGGGCGACTTTCTCGTTGGGTGTCCATTCAGCATGGATCTGAGGATACTCTTTTGCAATGGTCTCAAGCACCTCAGTACTTGGTGTGCCGGGATATGCACTGGCAAAGGATACTCCTGCCTCATATGCCCCCCTGGCAATCGCCTCATTTCCACTTAATATCTTTTTCATTGCGGCTCCCTTTATTGTAGATATAAAAAAAAGGCCATGGCTTTTGCCCACGGCCTTTTTATCATAGTCAACTAGGACCTTGGCCTATGGGCAAAGTATGTCCCTAAAGTAGATAAAATAATAATAAGCCACGGTTCCCACTGATCTTTGCATCATACCTGTTATTATATCTATACATAGTTTTTTTCTGTCAAGCCTTTTCTTTTTTCCCGGCAACCGGCCAGGGTGGGCAGGTGTTCACAATGACTGTGCGAATTGACACATCCATGTCGCCTGGCTTCACGCTTGCCCGGGTATATCCAATTCGGCTGTCCTGCCGGATTGTGTCTACGTCTTTAATACCTCGACACGCCATTACTCGGGCTTTTCAGCAGTTTCATCCCTCGGCGCACAAGGCACCAGAGAGCATGCCTGCCGCATGCAGCTCACGGCAAACGCCAATAATCGTTCTTGACATACGATACTGAGTTCTTATAGCCTCCCAAGT
>CAYRCP010000300.1:0-3211 GCA_964422755.1 uncultured Bacteriovoracaceae bacterium
GCTATGGTGTCGGCCTCATCGAGCACAACCCAATCATCCTGCCGGATAGATTCGTAAAATGACGCCGCATTCCTGGCCTGCACGCCGATAATCTCCACCTCGGGATTGATGGCCTGTGCAACCTTCAACAGCGACGCACACCCGGCTCCTCCACCGATGGGGCAGATGATCACATCCACATCCGGCATGGATTCAAAGATCTCGAGCCCCATGGTCCCGATGCCGTTGAGCATCTCGGGTTCGTTTCCCTGCTCCACGTAGTAATACCCTGCAGCTGCAACAAGCTCGTCACAGTAGAACTGGGCATCGTAGAAATCATGTCCATGTTCTATCAACTCTGCTCCGAAGCTTTCGATAATACGGTTGGTTTCAGGATTGTTGTTCTCCGGCACCACTACCGTGCACGGGATGTTGTACCACCGGGCGGCCCAGGCCATTGCAAGCCCGTGATTGCCCCTGGTGGAAACGAGCACTCCGTTTTCAACCTCATCCTTGTGTATCGTGTGAAAGAAATTGAGTGCCCCGCGTATCTTGAATGAACCCGTGGGCATATGATTCTCGTGTTTGACAAAGGCATCGCACCCGATAATCCTGCTCAGCTCCGAATAGTAGATCAGGTTCGTCTTGTTGAGGTAGTGGGAGATCGCAGATCTGGCCTTGATCATCCCCTTGATGGAAACCTGTTCACTTAGTCGTTCATATTTTTTCAGCATATACCCATCCGAATAGGTTAGAATTTATACCCTGTTTTTTTCGGCCTGCCCCTTAACAGCTGGAGCAGAACACCGATAACCAGTCCCACGATGATAAACCCCCCTCCGATCAGCGTGAAGATCAGCCGGTCGGAGGTCTTTAACCTGCTGTTCTCCTTTTCCAGTAGCGCCATGTTTTCCGCATGTGCAGCATTCTCGGCCTGGAGATTCTCATAGTTTTTTCTCAGTTCAAGATACTCATTGGAGTCGGACTTCAGCCCCTCATACTCTTCTTTCACCTTGTCAATCTCTTTGGAAAGAGAACTGATCTTATAATTCCGTTCGCGATGTTCCTTCTGAAGCTGCTTGTTCTCATCGCGCAGGGCCTTGTTATTTTCCGACAGGGACTTCACCTTCTCATTGAGCTGGTCGATGAGCAGTGCCTTGGGTGTCTTCGTGGTGAGATACCGGTTCTGAACCCAGCCTTCCTTTCCCTCCGGCGTTCTCACCTTTGTCCAGTCTTTCTTCTCCTCAATAACCTCGAGGAAATCATTGGTATTGGCAAGGCCTATCATCTTTGCCGTATCATACGGCGATGTCCGAACCGATATGGTTATCCAGTCCCGCACATACACGCCCTTGGCATATGCCTGATGAAATGGTACCATAGAAAACAGCGAACACACAAAAAACACCATCAATATACGTCGTATCATCCACAAACCTCTCAATGTAACGTGTTGGGCTGCCTTACACATAACGTATCTGGCCACTCTATGCAACAGGTTCTCGCCTTAAAGCCCGCCGGATTCAGCCCAGCCTGTGTATATTCTCGTCGATGCGAGTCCGCGTATCCTGTTCCATGACATTGAGCCTCTCCCGGGTTCTCGCCTCGAATCGCAGAACGATTACCGGCTGGGTATTGGACGGCCGCACAAGGCCCCATGAATCTTTGTCGGTGAATCTCACCCCGTCAATATCCACGCAGTCCTCATACACCCCTTTTGCATAGGTTTTAAAGTCATCCACCACCTGGAACTTGATCTCATCCGGGCAGTCAATCCTGATCTCCGGGGTATTTTTCACGTCAGGCAGGCTCTCAAAGACGGCCTGCGGATCATCCTGGGCAGAGAGCACCTCCAGGAGCCGTGCTGCGGCATAGACTGCATCGTCAAACCCGTACCACCTGTCCTGAAAGAAGATATGACCGCTCATCTCGCCTGCAAGGGCGGCATTTTCCTCCATCAGGCGTGCCTTCATGGGCGAATGACCCACCTTGCCCATAATCGGGATGCCGCCGGCGCGGGCAACCTCGTCAAAAAACACCTTGGAGCACTTGACCTCACCGATGATCTTCTCACCGGGGCTGTTCTTCAAGATATCCTTTGCAAGGATCGTGGTGATCATATCTCCATAAACGGTATTGCCCTTTGCATCGATCACCCCGATGCGGTCGGCATCCCCGTCAAGACCGATGCCCAGGTCCGCCCCCCTTTTCACCACCTCTTCTCTGAGCATGGCCAGCCCCTCTTTCGTGGTAGGATCGGGGTGATGGTTCGGGAAGGTACCGTCAGGCTCCAGGCAGATCCCGCTGACTTCCATGCCCAGGGCATTGCATACCGCCATGGCGGTGGGTCCGCCCACACCATTGCCCGGATCAATGATCACGGAGAGCTTGTGCCGGCCCGGGGAGATCCTGGAGACGACATCGTCGATGTATTCCTCTGCGATGTCATAGGCAAAGGCCGTCCCCTTTCCGTTTATGACCCGGCCTTCTTCCATGATGGCCTGTATGGCGCGTATCTCGCCGCCGTATATCGTGGACTTGCCCACAGCAATCTTGAATCCGTTGTTGTCGGCAGGATTGTGTGAACCGGTCACCTGGATACCCCCGTCGAGATCGAGCCGGAACAGGGAGAAATACATGAGAGGGGTAGGCACCATCCCGAGATCATACACATCGATCCCGCTTTTTGTGATCCCGTCTTTGAGGATATCCCTGAACCGCGGCGAAGAAATCCGCGAGTCCATGCCCAGTGATATTTTCCTGACTCCTTTTTCCGCCCAGTAGACCGAGAGTGCCCGTGATAGTTTTTCGACAAACTCATCATCCAGGTCGCTGCCCACAACACCTCTGATATCGTATTCCCTAAAGACCTGCGGATTCATTTCACCTCCAGTACAGTTATCATCATTAATTCTATTTCAAACTATTCGTCAGAGTCAAGATGATAGAAACGAGTCAAAGAAAGACTTTGGGTTCATGATCCCAGGCAGGACAAGCAGGAAAGCTCGAGATTTCAGGCATCAGGCTTCGTTTGCAACTACGCCGGACAAGGAAGGCAGTTGTTCAAGATAGATCGAAACCTATGGCAAAAGTCAGAAGTAAAAACAAGGCTCCCAGGCGAGGGCCTGAAAGATTCGCCCTTTCTTCTCCAATCACCGTCTGCCGATTGGAGATAAGCTCATCAATCTCTGCGTCCTCAGCGTCTCTGCGGTGAGGTCTTTCTTTTCTTATA
>CAYRCP010000301.1:0-3200 GCA_964422755.1 uncultured Bacteriovoracaceae bacterium
GTTCGTCCACAAGTCCGGCAAAAGGGTTGAGCCATCCCGGCCTTTTTATCCACGACGTGACAAGCCCGCCACCTAAGAGGATTTTGGTGCCCGGGCTTATGCTCCTGAGGTGTCCGATCATGGCAAAGCAGGTCAGCGCCTGGCTCAGATAGTTGAGAGAAAAGCCCACGATGCGAGGTGCATGCTGCTCTACAATGGAGATCAACCGGGGGTGGAAGTATGGATAAAACACATTGTTTGCAGGCTGCTGTGCCGAGCGGAGCAGGTCATCGCTCTTGACCGGCGAAAGATTATCCTGTGAATAGTTGCTCAGCGTTACGTGCGTGTCACTTTGGGCAGAGCCCTTTACGAGGAGACGGTTGATCTCGGTGACCGCAGAGCTGTAGCTGCCGAGATTTTTGAAGGCATTGCCGTTTCTCAGTGAGGCGAGGTTTTCTTCCCGGTGATTCAATGCTCGCCTGGTCCAGGTATCCTCTGCCGCAGACATGCCGCCAATGAGGTAGAGCAAGCCTTCGATATTTGCATCGAGTACGATGCATGAATTCCCGTGATCATGCAGTGCTCCAATAATCTTCGCCAATCCGGCAGGGGGTTCGCACGGTCTGGTAACAGGCGGATGTATCAGCAGGATATCCATGGTTGTTCTTGAACCAGCTTGGGCTTAAGTTGTCAATCACGGGATTGTTACTTGGGGCGAACCAGGCCCAGCATGGGCAGGTCATCCACCATAAATGTAGAGAAATCCTCGTTTGTGCTTAGAATGTTGAATAAGGCAGGGCTGATGGAGAACAATATGGGAACAGAGATCTTTATTATCGGTTTCTCACCGTATTTCATGGTTACGAAATGGCCGCAGATGACGTTGAGGAGTTCCCGTGCACTGTCTTCGATCATATCATCGAGGATATCGCTTTCGTTGTCCATCCCCAGAAACCCTCTGGCAATACGCGAGGCAAGGTTGTCTGCAAGGATTATACTGATTTCTCCGGAGTGTTCACCCTTGTATTCGATACGCACATTCAGTGCGGACTGTTCTATGGGGGGCAGATCTTGTGCTTCGGCATCGCGCAGAGTCATGGAGACCATGGAGGCCAGGACCTGTTGCGTTGCCTGTATGAAACATTGTTTGTCCGTATCTTTCATGACTGTCCAAGGATATCGCTGAAGGTGGTCTGAATCTCATCGGATGAGAAGGGCTTGCGGATATATGCCTTGATTCCGAGGGTTGTGAGTTTGTCAATGCGGCTGGAACTCCCCTCTGTGGAGATGACTACTACCGGGATACGGTTGAATCTGGTATCGGCACTCATCCACTCTATCATCTCCACACCGTCCATCACCGGCATATTGATATCGGCAACCACCAGGTCCATGCGATGCGATTCGAGCACTTCCAGTGCCTCGGCACCGTTAGCTGCATCATATATCTTATCGATGGGCAGGGATGACTCCGATAATATTTTGAAGAGTACTGCCTTGACCACGTTGGAATCATCAACCAGTAAAATATTTAATGCCATGAGTTACGCCTCCATCGAGAACACGGTTTCATTCGGAACTGTTATCATGTTACGACCGGATCCCCGTTTTGTTCGTGGTGCGCATATGCAGTGAAACGTCTCAAGCTGTTCATAGATATATTCGGAATATCAGGGGAAAACTTGAGATTGGAATCAGGTTCGGATGGTATCTCTGCGGTGGCGAAATGCAGCCTTAAGGGTGCCCGATCACTCCAGATGCTCAGTGGTGTTGAATGTGTAGGAGGTGACTGTGCCGCGGTTGTCAAATCTGATCACCAGGTCTTTTGTGCTTGCCGGGCCAAAGGCCTGGTAGCGATACCTTCCATAGGTCCATGTGGGCTGACCGTCTTCGATGCCGACTCTCCAGGGAGAACCGAACATGGAGCGTATCTCGCTCTGAGTGGTCTGGTTTATTTGTATCTCGCTGACCCGGAAATCAGGAAAATCACGTCCGACGGTAGCGCATCCTGCAAAGAGCAGAACAACCACCGAACACAGGAGAAAAGCCCTGAGCACAGGATTGCAGCGGGTATCCGGTCGGAATAATGTAATGTTTCGGGTTTTCATATCGATCTCCTTTCCTGGCATATTCCACAAGACTATATGGAATGATAATACGCAATCGCCTTACTTCAAGGACGTGGTCTAGTAAAGAGTAAATGGTGAACGGGAAAAAGTGAGAAGTGAAAAGAGAAGCTGTCATTGCGAACGCAGTGAAGCAATCCCGTGGGATCTGGAATGCTTGAGATTGTTTCGCTGAAGCTCTCAATGACAGCAGGGGAAAGTATATATTTTTTGAGTTTTATCCGTAAGATTGATGGAAAAAAAGCAGCGAGAATGTTTCGTAGATTATCCCTTACGACATGGGATTGTCAGTGCCACATGGTTTTTCTCAAGAAGCACGGATATCCTCCCCCATGGGGAGGTTGAAGCAAGTCCTGGTCCTTAATGTCAGGATTCTTTTCTTGGTTGGTCTTGTCCGATCGGCATCGTGAAACTCTTACCAAGACTGAAATCCTGTTGCCTGAGTAAGCGGATTTTATCTGCCGGAGCAGGAACCCTCCGGCACAGAACCCCTGTTCAGCTTCGATCGAATGATGAATCCCTTTGCAGTGAAGTCGATGGTTATCACTTCTGCGAGCTGTGCCACGTAATTGCTCATCACGAAGGTGAAACCGCCGGTCTGAACTACCTGGTCATTGTCTCCCGGCTCACCATGAGTCAGTTTAAGCGCCGATGTACAACAGCCAATTTCCTGAAAGATGCGGATAGGTCTATTTTCCTTGCCTTTGTGCATCTCCTCGAATTTCTTCTTTGCCGCCTCGGTCAGTGTTATCATGGTGTTCTCCTCGATGTCTCTGCTCGGTCTCCAGGACAACGCTTATTTGACTTAACATCTATATCCCCTGTCGAAATCTGTCAATGCTTACACGCCGCACACGTCCGGCTTCGGTTGCAACGTCGGGCTTCGCCTTTGGGCAGTTCAAGGCAGGCTTTTTTACAAAGCTGTGGTGATGTTTTGAGAAAGGTACTAGTGCAGAGATACTCTACTGATGGCGTTGCAAAAAAAATCAAAGCGGTCATCTAAGAACTTTATTGAAGCAATCTCGCGAGATTTGAGGCTACTTAAGATCGCTTCGTCGCTTGCGCTCTTCGCGATGACAAACAGTTGTTCATATC
>CAYRCP010000302.1:0-3185 GCA_964422755.1 uncultured Bacteriovoracaceae bacterium
AAAAGGACAAGCATTCATAATCAGGAGTCACCACCACGGTGGATGACTCCTGATTATCTTGCGAAAAAACATGGACTATCTAACCCAAGGTTTTATTAATGCCATGCAACTGCTCTTCGCAGGCGATGCACAGACCTTTTCCGCCATTGCCACGACACTGAAGGCATCGACCCTTTCCATAGCCATAAGTCTTCTCATCGGCATCCCCCTGGGATTCATCCTGGGGTATCTGGATTTCCCCGGAAACAAACAGCTCCGGGCAGTGGTGGATACCCTTCTGGCCCTGCCCACGGTGGTAGTTGGGCTGCTCGTTTATGCCTTCATCAGCAGGAGGGGTCCTATGGGTGAAATGGAGTTGCTCTTTACCATACCCGGGATATCCGTTGCCCAGACATTGCTTGTCCTCCCCATTGTCATCTCGCTGACCGCCACCGCCATCGAGAGCCTGGACCGGAGACTGCGAACCAACCTTCTTACACTCGGGGCAAAAGGAAAGCAGATTGCCCTCGCCAGCCTTCTCGAAGCGCGCTATGCAGTTCTGGCTGCCGCAGTGACAGCATATGGAAGGGCCATATCAGAAGTGGGCATATCCATGATGATCGGCGGAAACATCAAATGGCATACCCGGACCATAACCACGGCCATTGCCCTGGAGACCGGAAAGGGGCAGTTCTCCATGGGCATAGCACTGGGGATTGTCCTGTTGGCCATTGCATTCACCATCAACGCGATACTCTCCACCCTGAAGAGGAAGACGGCATGAGCGAAACCGTCCCTTTATATGCACTCTCGAATGTACAGCACGGATACGGACGCGAGTTCAACCTCGTCATCCCGGAATTTTATATTGAACAGAAGACCTCGCTGGGACTTGTGGGCCCCAACGGATGCGGCAAGAGCACCCTGCTGAGAATCCTCTCGTTCCTGGAGACACCCAACACAGGGGAGCTCTCCTTCGAGGGCATAAAAACAGGTACAGATCTTGCCGACCTGAGAAATCAGGTCACCCTGGTGTTGCAGGAGCCATACCTCCTGAAACGATCGGTATTCGAAAACGTGGCCTATGGTCTGAGAATCAGGGGAAAAAAGCACAACCTTAAAGATCGCGTCCATGAGGCCCTCGACCTCGTAGGGCTGCCCCCGAAAACCTTTGCAGGCAGACACTGGTATGAGCTCTCCGGAGGCGAGGCCCAGCGGGTTTCGGTTGCATCCAGGCTGATCCTGCGGCCAAAGGTGCTCCTCCTGGACGAACCCACCGCGAGTGTCGACACGCACAGCGCAAACCTCATCCAAAAGGCCATCATCGACATCCGGAACCGGTTCGACACCACCATTATCATTGCCAGCCACGACCGGGCATGGCTGAGCAGCATCACCGACAGCATCATTCGTATCCACAAAGGGCGTATCGTGGGCGCAGGCATAGAAAATATCCTACCCGGGCCCTGGGACCCCGACACAGACAATCTCTGGTCAAAGCAGATCGGAGACGGCAACAAGATTTACGCGTTGAAACCCCCGGAGCAACATTCCATAGCCGTTTTGCACCCCTGGGATATCATGATCGCTACTGAGCAGCCTGCTGCCATCTCGGCACAAAACGTCCTGCAAGGAGAAATCAAACAGCTGACCACAGCACGGGAGAACGGCCGGATACAGATCGAGGTACAGACACCGGGAATAGCCTTCACCTGCACCGTCACAGACAATGCAGCCGAAAAGCTCTCCCTCCTGCCGGGCAAAAAGGTGTTTGTGGTCTTCAAGGCATCCTCCGTTTCCTGGCAGTAAAAGTCCCGCCCCCAAACTTCTCCCTCTCCTGTTCAGTCCGACACGAGCAGGCCCTGGTATGAGAAAAATTCATACTTCATGAATTAATATGCATATTTGGCATTTGACTTATGCCGGTCGATCACTTACTCCGGTGCATATGACAGGAAAAGTAATCGTATCCGGCAAGAAGGCGTTATAGTACGTAAGGTTATCCATAGACGATATGAGCGAAATCATTTACTTCGACAATGCAGCGACCTCGTGGCCCAAACCGCAGGAGACCATCGATGCCATCGGGGATTTCAACACGCATGTGGGGGCAAACCCCGGCCGCTCCGGACACTCTCTGTCTATCGCTGCGGGACGGATCCTCTTGGATGCGAGGGAGTCCATTGCAGAACTCTTTGGTATTGAAGAAATGCTCCGGATTATTTTCACCAGGAATGCCACCGAGGCCCTCAATATTGTCATCTCCGGCCTCATCAGCCCCGGTGACCACATCATCACCACGAGTATGGAACATAATTCCGTCATGCGGCCCCTGCGTGCACGTCAGGCAGTCGGGACCGAAGTGAGTATCGTACAATGTACTCGTACCGGAGAACTTGATCCGCACGATATCATAGAGGCTCTCAGGACCAATACCCGGGCCATCATCATGACCCATGCATCCAACGTGACCGGCACCATTATGCCCATCAGCGATATCGGCGCCATTGCCAGGGACCGCGGCATCGTCTTCTGTGTCGATGCTGCACAGACAGCCGGCGCCGTACCTGTCGACATCAAGGAAATGAATATCGACCTGCTGGCCTTTACCGGGCACAAGTCCCTCTACGGACCTCAGGGAACCGGGGGACTGTATATCGGCCACGGTCTCGAAAAACAGATCACCCCCCTGATGATGGGTGGAACCGGAAGCAGGTCGGAGTTTGAAAACCAGCCCGATTTTCTGCCGGACAAATATGAGTCCGGCACGCCCAATGCTCTTGGCATCGCCGGGCTCGGTGCAGGGGTTCGATTTGTGCTCGAAACCGGCGTTGAATCTATTCGCAACAAGGAGATCGCCCTTTCAGGGCAACTCATGGACGGGCTCAAGGATATACCGGGAATACGGATATATGGCTGCAATAATGCACAAAAGCAGACCCCGGTGGTATCATTCACCATGGAAGGAACAAGACCGTCCGAGGCGGCACTGGCCCTGGACGAAGACTTCGGCATCATGTCGAGGCCCGGTCTGCACTGCGCACCTTCAGCTCACCGCACGATCGGGACCTTTCCCCAGGGAACCATCCGCTTGTCACCGGGATATTTCAATACTGCCGAAGAGATTCAATACACACTTCATGCGATTGCGCAGATAGCATCACGAAACAATAAAGGAGCCAGGGGATGACAAAAGAGATCGATGC
>CAYRCP010000303.1:0-3176 GCA_964422755.1 uncultured Bacteriovoracaceae bacterium
AAGAAACCCTGTACGATTTTGACTATAATCTGCTGTCAACCTTTATCAAGCTGCTGGCCCCCTGATAAGCTCATTCATCCGTTTGTAATGCCGTGCCGGGTCTGAGAGAACATTTGTTGAAAGACAATCAGGGCTGGTTTCTGCAAAGGAAATCAAAAAACCAGGGACAGGGTATCATGCCCGGCCCCTGATTTTTTTGTTGTGTGAATCGTGCTACTGCCGCAATGCCGCCCCGTAGAAGTACTCGTAGGTATCCACCTCCAACAGCCCTGTTGCATCGGTGGTTTCGCCTTCAGTGAGAACTTTTCCGGAGCCGAAGAAGATCATGCCGTCAACGAAGATGCAGAACACTTCCCGATTATCACTGGGGTCGGTGTAGTAGAACATGCCGTAATTATCCATAGCATAAGCAGGGGTTCCATCCCGAAGCACTTCGGCATCCGCCATGGGGGTGAGGGCGGCCCCGTCCACCGGTGTTTCATCAACGTCTCCATTTGCATCGAGGATGTCCACAGTCATTGTGCCGCCTGCACCGACGGTGATGGTGGCGTTGGTCACATTCCCGGTCGTGTCGACCTCAGAAACAGTTCCGGAACCTTCATAAATGACTGCGTGATATGTTCCCGCCCATGATTCCTGGAAGTCCTTGGTTTCCTGCTGCTCGATTACGAGCATGCTCCCCTGGGGTGTATCTACTGCCAGGACGCCGTCCAATGCGGTCTTGAAGAGATAATTCTGCATGACAACAGGTCCTTGCCCCATATCCTCCTCTTTATTGAAGATCACGTAGGATGCGTCGTCAGAAAGCTCCAGGACCCCTTCCGCACCGAAATCACTCGGGAGGCCTTCGATTACACCATTGATGGTGGGTTCGTACCCGTTGCTGGTCATGATGCTGTCTTCAAAGGAGGCAGTACCGATCTCTATGCCGCCATCGGTGGTGCGGAACTGGATCAGGTTGTATTCGCTCATTCCCTGGTCAGTAACATCGCTCGTGGTCATGGTGTTTTTCGGCAGGCCGAAAACGATGGAGGTTTTGTCCTCGCTGGAGCCTGTATTGTCTGCGATCATGACGAGTGCCAGGTTGGTGGCTTCAAATGCTCCGCGCAGATAGGACTCTCCGGCATCTGCGGTAAAACTCAGGTAGCCGCTGTCGCCGGCTGTGTAGGTGCCTGTCTCGCTGTACTCCGTGGTCAGGTTCTCGTACGAGTAGGTGCCCTCTGTCGAGTCAAGCTGCATCTTGATGAAGTCACCGGCCCCGGCAGTTGCCCGGTAATCCCGTACGGCAGATACGCTGTCACTGTCGCTCGAATTGCAACCGAAAAAAACAATGCCCAGAACTACTACGGCCAAGATTATCAGTGTGGATCTCAGGTTTTTGAAGGGTGTTTGCATGAATGTTCTCCTTTTTCATCTGATGTAGGCAGAGGTAATAAGCTTTGTTCGCAAGATGAAGAAAACTGCCAGCCGAAAAACACACTGCCATATATTTATTGATAGTTTTCGTCAGATCACCATCTCGACTTTAAAAAAAATTTTTCTGAGCGTTCATCCTCTCCGGCTGTTCAGGGAGTGATGCTTTGCAGAGAAATAAAGCGGCGGGCGGCTGATACGGATAAAGCTACTGTTCAAGAAGCTTAAGGTCTTGTTCGTGATTGAAGGATGAGCGAATGTGAATCTTATGGACCGGTTGCCCGCGTGGAGCATTGTCAGCGATCCTCAGGCTCGCTGCAGGAAATATGACCGGGGCGTGCCCCTGGCTTCACATCATTGATTGTTGAGAGTTCCACGTCGATGATGAGGAGAAATACGCTCCCCATTCCAATGTGAACTGCCTACGACGGTATGAAGTCTTGCGACCTGATATCAGTAAGAGAGATTGCATCGGCCGGGCACGTGGAGGCACACAGACCGCAGCCGATACAGCCCTGAGCGTCCACCCGGGCCGTTTCATTGCCGTCTGTGGTGATGGCCTCAACCGGGCAAATATCAACACACATGCCGCAGGCGGTGCACTCGCTTTCGTCGATCTCTGCCTGGTAACGGCTCGGGGCAAGGACCCCCTTGGTCCTGGTATCTTTGGCAAATCGCAGCATCTCGCAGCAGCAGTTGCAGCAATTGCAGATGACATTGTTTCTTCCCCGGGTGTTTTCCGTCACATGCACAAGGCCTGCTTCTTCGGAAAGCTTCAGGATGTCCATGGCCTCTTGAAGATCGATCTTTCTCCCTGTTTTTCGCTTGATGTTATAATCGGCACCCTTATTGATCTGGAGACATACGTTCAGGGGGCCAGAGCATCTCTTCATGAGCTTTCTGCATACGCAGGTGGTAACCGCTATAGTGTTTGCCGTCTCCAGCATCTTTGCCGCATCCTCGAACGAGAGGACCCGGCTCTTTGATGCAATGGTTTCATTGATGGGGATTACCCTCATGAACGACGGCATCTTGATCTGGGTGACGAGTTCCAGGAGCGCCGGGTAGTCTGTCTCTTCGAATTCCAGCCAGAGCTCCGTCATCTCTTCGGGGGCCTCATCCCACAGAAGGGTTGCATCATGGAACTGGATAATATGTCTGGGCATCCGGTAAAAAGTTTTTCCCTCACGCTCATAGTCGAAGACCACACCGCGGTGATAGAGTTCCTCCATGATGGCGTTCATTTCATCTTCAGACTTTGAGAATTTATCGGCAAGGTCAGGTACGGTTGCAGGCAGAGAGTTCACTATCTGTGCTTGTTCGGCGGAACATATTGTTTTCCAGATTTTGGGGAGTACTGTTGACTGCTCCATCATCAGCTTCTTTGCCAATTCTCTGTACACGTCTTGTGGTGCCATAAAACCCTCCTTATAATTATAAAATACATTGATTATATTATATTGTACGCGGGAGGATACATGATAGGCAAGCGCTTAATGCAGGGATTTTGTTTGCCGGATACAACACCGGATAAAGGTGCAGGGCTATGAAAACACTCTATTCTCATGAGGATATTCGCAATACGTATGAACCCATACAGGATCACCGGCACACCAGACAGATCATCCGGAAGTATGCCCGTAATGCCACCGATATCAGAGATCTGGCCCTTAATGGGCTGGATCTGGGTTTTGCACGACACGTTCTGGATCTCGGGTGCGGATACGGGTTTTTTACGGAAAAACTCGCAGAGAGACTTCATG
>CAYRCP010000304.1:0-3170 GCA_964422755.1 uncultured Bacteriovoracaceae bacterium
ATCGGTGTCATTATTACTGACCACAACGTAAAAGAAACGTTGAAGATATGTGACAGGGCATACATCATACACCAGGGTGTTGTGATTGAAGAAGGAACACCCGAAGAGGTTATAGCAAACGATCAGGTGAAAAAGATCTATGTTGGAAAGGACTTTGTTTTAAACTAAGGGGACGAGACTATGGCATTGGAGCTTAAACAACATCTGAAGCTGTCGCAGCAGCTTATTATGACACCCCAACTCCAGCAGGCCATCAAGCTTCTCCAGCTCAGCAGACTGGAGCTCAAAGAGTATATTACCGAAGAACTCCAATCGAACCCGCTGCTCGATGCTGATACGACCACATTCCGTGATGCCGAGACAAAAGCCTCTCTGGAAAACGACGAGGCCATTAAGCGAAAATGGGATGCCTATCTGGAAACCTATGGCCAGGATAATGTGCCATACTATGAAGACGACGAAAGGTCTTCCCTCGAATCTACCGCCACCCGGCAGGAAGGTCTTGTTGAACATCTCCTCTGGCAGATCAGGATGAACAAATTCAGTGAAGCCGAGCGGGAGATAGCGATCTTAATTATCGGCAACCTGGATCATAACGGGTACCTTACCGTGGATGTCGATGCTATATCCGAGGCCACGGGCAGTTCAAAAGACCTGGTTGAATCTACCCTCACCACGGTCCAACGCTTTGATCCTACGGGAATAGCTGCAAGGGATCTCAAGGACTGCCTGCACATTCAGGCCAGAGCACTGGGTCTTGAAGATACCCTGGTGTGGAGAATCATCGATACACATCTCGAAGACCTCCAGACAAAAAACTACGACAAAATCGCCCACGAACTGGGAGTGACCGTCGATGATGTGTCCGGGGCCGCCCGGATCATCGTCAACATGGAGCCCCGGCCTGCCCGTGATTACACGGATGAACCCCCCCGGTATGTTGTGCCGGACATATACGTCGTCAAGATGGAAGATGAGTATGTCGTGGTCCTCAATGAAGAAGACCTTCCCATATTGAAACTCAACAAGGAATACCAGGATATGATGGGCTGTAATGGAACGGGCAAGATTGCAAAAGACTACCTCTCCGACTGCCTGAAATCCGCCCAGTGGCTCCTCAAAAGCATACAGCAAAGGCAGAACACCCTGTGCAAGGTAACCGAGAGCATCCTGAAATTCCAGATAAATTTTTTCATCCATGGTATCACTCATCTCAAACCCCTGGTTCTCAGGGATGTTGCCGATGATGTGGGGATGCATGAATCCACAATAAGCAGAGTTACATCTAATAAATATGTGCACACGCCTCAAGGGACATTTGAGCTTAAATACTTCTTTAACTCCGGCATATCCAAAAGTGATGGCAGTTTCGTCGCATCACAGAGCGTGAAAAATGAAATTGAAAATATTATCAAAGCAGAAGACTCGAAACACCCGCTCAGTGATCAGGCGATCGCCCACAAACTCGAGAGTAAAGGGGTAAAAATAGCAAGGAGAACGGTGGCGAAGTATAGGGAGATACTCGGAATAGTTCCTTCCAACAGAAGGAAAAAACACTATTGAGACCCTGAACAAACAGAGGAGGCCTTATGCAATTAGACATTACCTTTAAAAACATAGATTCCTCAGATGCGTTGAAGGATTATGCGTCGAAAAGGTTATCCAAATTAGACAAGTACATCGAGAGACCCTCAGATCTTCATGTGGTCCTTTCGGTAGAAAAACGCCGGCACAAAGCAGATCTCACCATGAATGCCGACGGTGTTATGATAAATGCAGTGGAGATAACAGAGGACATGTATTCTGCCATAGATATGGTGGTGGACAAACTGGAACGGCAGTTAAAAAAACACAGGGAAAAGATCCAGGGCAAAAAGGGACAGACCAAGGTATTTATCGAAGGTGAGGGTGCAGCAGTCGGAGAAACGGCAAAGCCGCGCATCATCCATGAAAAAGATTACTTCGTTAAGCCCATGAGTGTGGAGGAAGCGGTCCTCCAGATTGACATGACCCCGAATGATTTTATCATCTTTCAAAATACGGATTCAAACCAGATTAACCTGATATATAAAAGACAGGACGGAGATCTCGGACTGGTAGAGCCATTGATATGAAAATTGGAGATATACTGACGCCCGAATGTGTCATATCCGATATTCAGGCGCAGACAAAAAAGGATATTTTAACCGAGCTTTCCAGACCCATTGCACAGGAGTATGATATAAATCTTGAAGAGATGGTCAGCTCCCTGCTCAACAGAGAGAAACTCGGTTCCACCGGTATCGGGGAAGGAGTCGCGATCCCCCACGGAAAGATAGCCGGATTGAAGACAATAGCGGCATCCGTGGGTAAAAACACCAACGGTCTCAAGTTTGATGCGCTCGACGGGAAACCGTGTCATATATTTTTCCTGCTGGTGGCACCAAGCAATTCCGTCAGTGGTCACTTGAAGGCATTGGCAAGAGCCTCCATGCTCCTGAAAAACCCCTCTCTGAGAGAAAGCCTGATGAAGACCAATACTACGCAGGAACTCTATGCTGTTCTGACGGAATACGATAATAACCTGGATAAATAGCTGTTCAATCACACGCAACAACAAGCCCCCCATCATCGATAGTGATGACGAGGGGGCTTTTTTTCGCCTGAAAACAATGCCTTGTTGGCTTTCACTCGCCGATTGAGGCTTCACTGAAGCTTCTGCTCACAATTCTGCAGGACAGCAGAATTGTGATTTGTCCCTTAATCGCGGCTTAAGCCGCTCCCACATGGTTGTTACTCACGACCGTTCAACAACCTGGTTTAAGGAATGAGGACCCGCGATTTATACCGGTTATTTGTATCCCGACGTTTCACCGCACAACCCGGGTATACAAACACACACCAAACCCTGTTTGGTGTTCGAATTACCGGAATAAACAAAGAAACTCGTGAACAGATACAGTGATGAGCAGATACATGCTCTATGGCATGATTAGTGCCGCAGCATCAGCTCGGCTTATTTTCTTCTTCTTTCGTACTCTTATCCTCAATGTCTCCTTTAACGGACTTCTCTTCTGAGGCATCGCCCATGGATGATTTGAAGTTCTTGATACCCTTTCCCAGGGCACCACCTATTTCCGGCAATTTGCCCGCACCGAATATCACGAGCACGATTACCAGGATTATGATCA
>CAYRCP010000305.1:0-3162 GCA_964422755.1 uncultured Bacteriovoracaceae bacterium
ACCCGGCATCATTCGCAGATGATATCCACAACCTCGTACTCCCTTTTTCCGTTCGGGGTATTTACGACGATTTCAGCGTCGACCCCTTTGCCGATCAGTGCCTTGGCCATGGGAGACTCAATGGATATCTTCCCCTGGGAGATATCCGATTCATCCACACCGACGATCTGATAAACGATCTCTTCATCGGTGTCCATATTATTGAGGATAAATTTCGAACCGAACACGATTCTGTCTTCAGGGAGTTTTGTAAGATCAATAATCTCGGCAGTTCCCACCTTGTTTTCCAGGTACTGTATCCTGGTTTCGATGTGGGACTGTTTTTCCTTTGCATAGATATACTCGGCATTCTCGGAAAGATCGCCGTGCCCGCGAGCCTCCTCAATTGCGCTGATAATCCGCGGACGCTCCACCTTTTTGAGGTGATCGAACTCTTCCTGCAAAGCCTTAAAACCTTCTTTTGTTATTGGATTTCTTTTCATGTCAAGTACCACCTTCAAAAGCAAAAAAAGACACCGGCAGGACCCTGCCAGTATCAATGGCTGTGATTAACACAAGAGACAAATATGTCAAGCATAGAATGATTCTTCGCGGCCTTAAGAGATAAAATATCCGGTTGTAAACACATAGCATCATGGTCTATACAGGCACAGGATTATGTGATAAGCAGAATGACTCGACAAAGACAAGAAGGGTCTACGATAACGGCCTGTTCTTGGAAAGCGGAGGAACTATAATGGGAACAAAAGAAACATTTACACTGGCTCTTGATTCACGTTCAGTCCGGAAGAAAAAGGTTCGATCACTTCGAAGAGAAGGTATCCTTCCCGGCGTGATCTATGGAAAGGGCCTTGAATCCATACCAATCCAGGTCAAGGAAAAAGATTTCGAGCGCGTTTATAAAAAATCGCAAGGAACCGCCATTATCGATTCAACCCTTGACGGTAAAAACATCCCTGTCCTTATTCAGCAAATCCAGAGGGATACCCTCTCGCAAAACATCAACCATGTTGATTTTTTCAAGGTGGATCTGAACAGAGATGTCACGGTGGACATACCCCTGGTTTTTGTAGGTGAATCCATCATAGAAAATGAAAACCAGTTCAAAATTGGCCAGGAAGCAACAAGCATCACCATCAAGTGCTCGCCGAGGAATATCCCATCGGAGATCGAGGTTGACATCTCGTCGCTGCAGGATAAGCACGACGTGATCCATTCATCCGACCTCAACCTGCCGGAAGGTGCGAGCCTTGCCCACGGGGTGAGTGAGGAAAAGGTCATTGCCACGGTTGTACCGATCAAACTCGCTGAGGTTGAAGAAGAGGAAGGTACCGAAGAAGCACTACCTGTAGAGGCAGAGACGGGGGAATAATCTATCCCTTCACCATTGCGACGGGTTTGACCCTTGCTACGGCACGGGCAATCCCTGCGCCGGTGATTGTGGCTACTACCTCTGAAACGTCTTTATAGGCTTCAGGGATTTCCTCGGCCAGGGTCGACCTTGATGCGGCCATGGCGTGAATATTCTTTTTTTTGAGTTCATCAAGAATCGCTCTGCCCTGTGAGATTTTTTTCGCCTGGCGCCTTGAAAGCAGCCGGCCCGCCCCATGACAGGCGCTGAAAAAGGTCTCGTCGGCATTGCTGTGACCGGCAAGGATATATGACATCGTTCCCATATCTCCGGGAACGAGAACCGGCTGCCCGGTGGCCCTGAATCTTTCGGGAAGCCTCTTGTCTCCGGGCGGAAAGGCCCGTGTAGCACCCTTTCGGTGAATGCATACCTCTTGCCCTTTTCCTGCCAGGACAATGTGTTCTTTCTTTGCGATGTTGTGACAGCAATCGTAGAGCAGACGCATCCCCATGCGTTCATAACTTTTACCGAACTGCCGCTCAAAGGTCTCTCTGATGAGAAAGGTGATGAGCTGCCTGTTTGCAAAGGCGAAGTTTGCAGCGCAGGCCATTGCCCCCCAGTATGCCCGGCCTTCGTCACTGGCAAACGGTGCGCAGGCAAGCTGTCTGTCCGGAAGATATATCTTGTACCGGGCGGCTGCAGCCAGCATGGAGTGAACATAATCGTCGCACACCTGGTGCCCCAACCCGCGGGAACCGGTATGGACAAGAACCACGATCTGAGAGTCGAACAGCCCGAAGCTCTTTGCCGTGGCCTCATCAAAGATGCGATCCACCACATCTATCTCGATAAAATGGTTGCCCGAACCAAGGGTCCCGAGCTGAGGCAGACCCCGTTCGATTGCCCGCTTCGATACCATGTCCGGATCTGCTCCTTCAATACACCCCCCGTCTTCATGGGCATCCCGGTCTTCCATCGGGGCATAGCCGTTTTTGATCACCCACAATGCCCCTTTCTTCAGTACTTCCTTGAAGTCCTTCCTGTTCAGCGCGAAACCCTTGTTGCTCGATCCAACTCCCGCCGGCACATCCCTGTATAGCCCCACCAGGAGATTATCAATAACAGGGCGAACCTCCTCGAGGGTAAGGTTTGTTGCGATACAGCACATCCCGCAATTGATATCATAGCCCACCCCGCCCGGAGAGATGATCCCGTCTTTGACAGAAAAAGCGGCAACCCCGCCTATGGGAAACCCGTACCCCCAGTGGATATCCGGCATTGCGAGAGAGGGCCCGACAATACCCGGCAGGCACGCAACATTGGCCACCTGGGAAAGAACCGTTTCTTTCTCCAGCATATGTTCGATCTTCGCATTCGCATAGACAATGCCGTTGGTACGCATGGGGGGTGTCTGTGAAATCTCCAGGCGAAAAGGATCTTTACGTTTTACTCTGAGTCCTTCCATATGGCCCATCCCTCATATATCGAATATAATGGTGGTCTCAACATGGTTGTCAACCTCTACAATCTCGAGGTTGTGGTAGGTAACGGCCTTGATCTCCTCTAGCAGCTCAGTCGGGTCATTTGTCCCGGCAACAAGTGCCGTAAGCCCTTGCGGATTCACGTCAAGCACCTCCACATGAGAAATACGCAGGTCTTCGACCTCGACACGGTAGAGAATTTCCTGAAGCCACCTCACCAGCACATCACTCTGATCGAGCCCCTCTATGGAGATCCTTATGTGGTTGCGGCCTTCATTGCTCCGGGCTCCCATGATGTCGACAAGTGCCCGCGCGGCCTCTTCAAAAAGC
>CAYRCP010000306.1:0-1985 GCA_964422755.1 uncultured Bacteriovoracaceae bacterium
GGCCATTATAAACAGCACCCACTGGGGTATACTCTATAAAAACGAGGTGTTTCAGCAGCTGGAGCAGGGCCGGTACATAAAAGGTTTCATTCAAAAGGTGAGAGATGACGGAAAGATCGATCTCAGCCTTCAGAAACCCGGCTATGAAAAGGTCGATGATCTCTCCGGCAGGATTATTCATATGCTGAGAGAACAACGCGGATTTATCCCGGTGACCGATAAAAGTTCGCCGGAAAGTATTTATGAGTTGTTCGGGGTAAGTAAGAAAACGTTCAAGAAGGCTGTAGGGGCCCTGTACAAAAAACGGATTATCAGCCTCGAGGAAGACGGCATAAGGCTGATCAACGAAAGGACGGTATAACCATGGAAGAAAAAACAAAGATCGGGATTATCATTTGTGACCGCTATCGCAGGTGTGCAGGCGGAAAGTGTTTCAGATCGTTGAAAAACAGAGAAGGCGCATTCAGCAGATACGAGAACATGGAAGTTGAAGTGGTTGGTTATACTTCCTGCGACGGGTGTCCGGGAGGGAATATCGAATATGCAGTGGATGAGATGAAGCGAAACGGAGCACAGGTGATACATCTGGCGACAGGTCTTATTGTGGGGTATCCTCCTTGTCCTCATATTACGTATTTCCATGATTTTATCAAAGCAAGATATGGTCTCGAGGTGGTGTACGGCACGCATCCGATACCGCAGAAGTATCTCGATATGCACGACAAGTTGAAAACATGGGATGACGCCAGCTGGCAGGAGATCATCGAGCCAACCATGACAGACGACGAAACCAGGTTGTCGTATAATTAGCTTTCAGGTACAAAAAACTAAATCCTGATATTGCGGCAGGGGAGGAGGCTTTTATGGATTCATTCCCGGGTTTTCCCGAAGATATGTTCGGGTTCCTGAATGATCTTTCCGTAAACAACAACCGCGAGTGGTTCACGGCGAATAAAGACCGGTACCAGGCGTCTGTGGTCTCTCCTGTATGCGATTTTGTCCTGGCCATGGGGCAGCGCCTGTATACGATCAGCCCCAGCTTTGTCGCGGATCCGCGTCCCCATGGAGGGTCCATGTTCCGGATATACCGGGACACCCGCTTTTCGAATGACAAGCGGCCCTACAAGGAAAACGTAGGCTGCCAATTCCGTCATGTCGCAGGAAAAACCGCGCATGCGCCCGGTTTTTACCTTCACCTTCAGCCGGGAAACGTGTTTGCCGGCGGAGGGATCTGGGCGCCGCCGAACCCTGTGCTGGACAAGATCCGCACCGCGATTGTCGATCGAGAAGGCAACTGGGAAACGGTACTTGAAAGCGTGCAGGAGGGAAAAGGCCTCTACAGCATACAAGGGGAGCAGTTGAAGCGTGCCCCCAGAGGATATGATGCCGATCACAGATTTATTGAAGACATAAAGCGCAAGTCTTTTTTCGTGATGCGGGATGTGGAGCCATCGCTGGTTATGAAACCTGAGTTCATAGACGTGTGCGAGGAGACCTATATGAAAGCTGCGCCCCTGGTGGAATTTATTACCCAGGCATTGGGACTGGCGTTTTAATGCGTCTTGCCCCGGGTTACATATCGTTAATCACAGCGGGAATTTTGTGCTGCAAATAAACAGCAGGTCGTTTTATCTGCGTCCTGCCGGGCACAATACACCATGAGACCACAAGGAGGAAAACCAAAAGATGGAAGATGTAAAGGCGAGTATAGTAGAATTGGAGAGAGTAGAGAAGAAGATAGTACAAGCAGGCGTCAAGACCTCTATTCAGGTCCTGATCAGCCCGGAGACGGCACCGAATTTTGCAATGAGATGCTTCACCATCGAGCCCGGCGGCGGAATGCCCAACCACACGAACACGGTGGAACACGAGCAGTATGTATTGGGAGGATCTGCGCAGGTGGGGATCGGCGATGAGGTGCACCGGGTGAAAGCAGGCGATGTCGTATTTATCCCTGCCGGGGTGCCGCACTGGTATAAAACCGA
>CAYRCP010000306.1:2085-3148 GCA_964422755.1 uncultured Bacteriovoracaceae bacterium
TGCGATGAGAGGTCTTTGTACACGGGCATCAGCACCGATGTGGCAAGAAGAGTAGGGGAACATGCTTCCGGCGATAAGAAGGCGGCGAAATACACAAAAGCCTTTTCTTCAATAGCCCTGGTTTACGAGGTTCTCATCGGCAGCAGAAGCCTTGCGACACAGATCGAGTATCGCATCAAGAATCTCTCCAGGAAGAAAAAAGAGATCATAGTCTCGCGCGGTTTTGACCGGGATGAACTCCTGGAGTACGTCAACGTCGAAAAAAGGGAGCAAAGTGAGGAAAAACCATGTCAAAAGTAATGATACATCCGGCTGATTATGACAATGCCCGCCGGGCTGTGGACAGGGCTTTCGAACTTTTCCCTGTGGAACTGCAGGGCAAAAATGTCCTGATAAAACCAAATGTTCTTCGTGCATCCCTGCCGGAAGAAGGTATCGTTACCCACCCGGCAGTGCTTCGCTGTGTGGTGGAAAAGGTGGAAGAGATGGGGGCTTTTAAGATCGTTGTGGGGGACAATCCCGGTCTTTTCAACTACGGGGCAAACGAGGAGGCCTTTGAATCCACCGGCCTGATGGAAGCTGCGCTGGGCTATTACGTAAACATCGGCAACGATTCAAAAGAGATCGCCTTCAACCCCGACTTCATGCCTGCTGTAAGTGTTTCCCGGGCTGTGCTCGATGCGGATATCATCATCAGCCTGTTGAAATTCAAGACCCACGGGCTGACCGTCATGACCGGCGCCATCAAGAACAGCTATGGCTTTCTGCCCGGTGCAATCAAGGCCAGGCTGCACAAGACGGCGGGCAGCGCCGAACGTTTTCATGAGATGCTGGTGGATGTGTTCCGGCTGAGGGTCCCCGACCTGTTCATCATGGATGCTGTCGTGGGCATGGAGGGCAACGGTCCGGCTTCCCCTGATCTCAGGGATATAGGCCTGATCCTGGCATCCGACAATGCCGTGGCACTGGATTCCGTGGTGGCAACCATGATGGGATGCGATCCTTCCGGACTGCGGTTTCTTCAGAAGGCAAAACAGGAGGGCCTTGGGGACTATGATCTTGA
>CAYRCP010000307.1:0-3148 GCA_964422755.1 uncultured Bacteriovoracaceae bacterium
TGCTTGCCCTGTTCAAGGGGGCATGTATCGCCTATGCGGATAAACCCGGGACCCTGCTTGAAGATATGCAGAAGTACAATCCCACCTGGATCAACTGTGTGCCCCGGTTGTATGAAAAGATATTCATCACCTTCCAGGAGAAGATGAGCGAGAGCCCGTTGAAGAAAAGGCTTTTCGATCTGGCTGTTTCTGTCGGGGAAAAGGCCCTGGAGTACCGAAGGGACCAGGGCGACTCGTATGATATGTCGCCGGAATATGACCTGGTCTCCCGGCTGCCGCTTGCTCTGAAGATCCAGTATAAACTCGCGGACAAACTTTTTGGGAAGGTGCGGGCACTCTTCGGCAGCAAGTTTCGATACGCGTTTTCCGCCAGCGCAGGGATTGCCCCGGAACTGCTGAAATTCTATTACACCTTAGGTCTTGCAGTGGTAGAGGGGTACGGCTCTACCGAGAGTGCGAGTGCCTGTATCTTGAATCCTATCGCCGCATGCAAGCCGGGGTATATGGGGATTGAGGCGTGCGGAGGGGTTGCCCGGGTTGCCGGCGACGGCGAGCTCGAGATCTCGGGTGCAGGCATTTTCAGCGAATACCTCAATCTGCCTGAAGAGACGAAGGAATCGTTTACCCCTGACGGCTGGTTCAAGACCGGGGATGTGGTGGAAAAGGACAGGTACGGGTACTACCGGATCGTGGACAGGAAAAAGGCCATTATCTGTACCGCCGTGGGGAAAAATATCGCGCCTGCCAAGATTGAAAACCTGTTCTCCTTGAGCCAGGTGATCGAGCAGATCTTCATTATCGGCGACGAGAGGAATTACATCTCTGCCCTTGTGGCCCCGAATTTCAACTATTTCAGGGGGCTGTTTGACCGGGAGAATATCGGTTATGAAAAAGACAAGCTCGTCTACGAGGATATCGGCGGTATGAAGATCTGCACCGGCGTGGGTGAGGATTTTATTACACAGCCTCTGCTCACCGAACGTATCGCGAAAGATGTCAGTGCGGCAAACGAACAGCTGGAGGGATTCGAGAGGATCCGCAAGTACACAATTCTTCAGCACCGTTTTACCGAAGAAAACGGGCAGCTCACACCGACGCAGAAGACAAAAAAGAGCGTAATCCTCAAAGATTACCAAGAAACCATCAATAAAATGTATAGATGAGACTATCTGTGAGTGAGAGACCCTGATGCGGGGTCTCTCGCCTGAATATGAGGAGGTGGAAATATGAAAAGTCCGGTTAAACGGGTTGCGGCAATACATGATTTATCCGGGTTCGGAAGGGCGTCCCTCACGGTTGTCATCCCTATCCTGTCTACCATGGGTGTGCAGGTGTGTCCCCTTCCTACAGCAGTTCTATCAACCCACAGTAAGTTCGAAGACTTTCACTTTATCGATCTTACTGATGAAATGAGTGACTACATCCGGCATTGGAAGCAATTGGGCATATCATTTGATGCTGTCTACAGCGGCTTTTTGGGCTCGGCCAGACAGATTGATATCGTAATTGATTTCATTGATCATTTTTCTCAGCAAAACCAGCTGGTGGTTGTCGATCCGGTGTTGGGGGATGACGGAACCCTTTACGGTCCTTTGAACCAGGACATGGTTATCGAGATGCAGTCGCTGATAAAGATGGCTGATATCATTACCCCGAATATCACCGAGGCCTCGCTGCTGCTTGGCAGGGAATATTCAACCGAACTGGATCAGGACGAAGTAAAAGAATGGATACTGGCGTTGGCCGAAAAGGGACCAAAACAGGTCATCGTTACCAGTGTCCCGGAGAAGGGATATGGGAAAAAGACATCTGTTATTGCATACAACGGCAGCGATAACCGGTTCTGGAAGGTCATGTGTGATTACCTCCCTGCAAATTATCCCGGGACAGGCGATGCATTCACCAGTGTTATCGTCGGGAGCCTCCTTCAGGGAGACAGCCTGCCCATTGCACTGGACAGGGCTGTGCAGTTTACCTCGCTCGGGGTGAGGGCAACATTCGGGTACTCATACAACACGAATGAAGGGATACTCCTGGAAAGGATTCTGAATTCCCTCCACTCGAGTGTGCAGCTCAGCAGTTATGAAATATTGGACTGATCAGTTTGCAAAGGGCCAGAGATGAATACATACAGTGAGGAAACACTGCTCATCGCCCGCAGGATCGCAGCCCGGGGGAAAAACGTTTTTTTCACCGGGGCGGGCATATCCACCGAGAGCGGCATCCCCGACTACAGAAGCCAGGGCGGGATCTGGGAGCAGTTCAGACCGGTGTATTTTGACGAGTTCATGTCGTCTAAGGCTGCCCGGGTCGAATACTGGCGGCGCAAGACGTCACTGTACCACGATCTGAAGGATGCCCGGCCGAATCCCGGCCACATGGCCCTCACCGGTCTCGATGAGATGGGTCTCATGGAAGCGGTGATTACCCAGAATGTCGACGGCCTTCACCAGGCCTCAGGTTTGAGCGATGAGAAGGTTGTCGAACTTCACGGCAACAGCCTGCGGGTGCGCTGCATGACGTGCGGCAAGCTGTCTTCCCTGGGAGATGCCCTCAGGCGGATCGAGTCCGGGGATGAGGCCCCGGAGTGCGAATGCGGCGGCTATCTCAAACCCGATACGATCTCGTTCGGGCAGGCAATGCCCGAGGCCGAGGTGGAAAAGGCAATGCGCTTGAGCCGTGAGGCCGATACCTTCATCGTGGTGGGGTCCACCCTTGTTGTCCAACCGGCAGCCCATTTGCCTGTCTTTGCCAAACAGAACGGGGCCTTTGTTGCCATCATAAATCTCTCAGAGACCCCGCTGGACGGTATGTGTGACGTGATTGTCCGGGACCAGGCGGGGACGGCGCTGCAGGAAATTCTCGAAGGAGTGAGGCATAAGGTATAAGGTCTGGGGTGTAAGGTGCAGGGATAAGGAAGTATTTCGGATTTCGGATTGCGGATTTCGAATTTTAAAAATGTTCGTGCCTGTAAGCCGCACCTACAAATAAAACAAGGTGCAAGGTAAGGTAATGGAGTATTGGATAACTGGAGTACTGGATAGAATCAGGATATGAGATTCAATGACAATAGTTGCTGGGTATAAAAATGTATAAGTCGAGATCGGATCTTACAAAACACGCTACGTTGACATGATGTTTGAATAGT
>CAYRCP010000308.1:0-3141 GCA_964422755.1 uncultured Bacteriovoracaceae bacterium
GGTCCGGGATTAAATATAAACACGTTTCTCATAATTCCTGTATGCCTCCTCGATATTAATTAATTGAGTTTTTTTATTATACCAAATGAGCCTCCCTGGTAAAGGCAATTATTCTCACTCCGGGTTATCAGAAATGTCTCATCAAAAGGGGCGGGGATGATCCTGTTGACAGGGAACACATTAAAGTCTATAAAAAATGAATGGCCATTCATGTTCCGACTGTACGTAACGTCTCTACGCATGCACATATGCTCGTTTTTACAAAACCAAGATATAACATCTTTATATCTTATAACAATTAGGAGGAAATATATGGATTTCTCATTAAGTGATGAGCAGAAGATGGTACAGGACATGGCGCGGAAGTTTGCTGATCAGGAGCTCAAGCCCATAGCTGCAGAGATCGATCAAACCCATCGCCACAACGATGAAGTCTTGAGAAAAATGGCTGAGAACGGCTTCATGGGAGTTGCCATCCCTGCTGAATACGGCGGGGCAGGCATGGATTATCTTGCATATGCATTGATTCTTATAGAAATATCGAGAGGTTGCGCCAGCACCGGCGTAATTATGTCTGTGAACAACTCCCTGTACGGATTCCCTGTTTACAAATTCGGGACTGAGGAGCAGAAGATCAAGTTCAACACCCCGGTGGCATCAGGTGAAGCCCATGGCTGCTACGGCCTCACCGAGGCAAATGCCGGCTCTGATCCGGCGGGCATGAAGACAAGCGCTGTGCTCGACGGCGATTCCTGGATTCTCAACGGGGAGAAAAAATTTATCACTAATGGCAATATAGCCCAATACGGGGTTATTGCCGCGGTTACCGATAAAGACAAGGGCTACAAAGGTATCACCCAGTTCGTCGTTGATTTTGAAGCAACCGAAGGATTCTCGGTAGGCAAGGTGGAAGACAAGCTCGGCATCAGGGGCTCGGGAACGTCAGAGCTTGTATTCCAGGATGCGCGCATCCCGAAAGATGCCATTTTAGGTGACCCGGGTTCCGGTTTCAAACAGATGCTCACCACCTTGGATTCCGGCCGCATCGGCATCGCTTCCCAGGCCCTTGGTATTGCAAAGGCATGCCTGGAGGAGTCCGTCAAATATTCAAAAGAGCGAGTCCAGTTCGGCAAACCTCTTGAAGCCTTCCAGGCTACCCAGTTCAAGATCGCAGACATGGCAACACGCATCGACGCATCGGAACTGCTCATTCATAAGGCGGCATGGCTCGAGAGCAACGACCTGCCGTTTGAAAAAGAGGCGGCACAGGCAAAGATGTTTGCCTCTGATACCGCAATGGATGCCACTATTGAAGGCGTCCAGATCCTCGGCGGATACGGCTATGTCACCGAGTACCCCATGGAAAGACTCATGCGGGATGCAAAGATCACCCAGATCTATGAAGGCACCAACGAGATCATGAGAGTCGTCATTGCCCGCAGTGTGATGGGAAAACGCTAAAAAGAAAAGTAGCCTTACACAACAAAGGGGCGATGTTTTTCATCGTCCCCTTTTCTTTTGCTCTTTCATCGAAAAATCAATCGCGGCTGAAGCCGCTCCCACATAGTCAGGGTTACTTGTGAACAGTAAAATGTAAGCCGTGAGTTCTGCACATTACCGAAAAGTTGTTTTTTCTCACGTCACAGTATTTAGAAAAAAATTGCAATCTTAGGGTGATGAGCAACTTGACAGCGCGGCGAAGTCTTTGTTTTGCCCTTCTGCCTGACATTTGAAGCAATCTTGACTAACTGCCTTCTGCCTGGGATCTTGCGCGTTCCTGTTCGAACTGCCTTAAATCACGATCCACCCTGACAGTCTTTCCTAATGAGCATCGGCCCAGTTCTTGCCCACACCAATATCCACCCTGGTGGGAACAGTCAGTACATAGGCATTTTCCATCTCATGTTTTACCAGTACCCCGAGTTCTTCCACCTCTTCCAGGGCGGCCTCGAATACGAGTTCGTCGTGTACTTGAAGGATCATCCTGCTCTTCATGGACCGGATCTTTTCGTGGATTTTCACCATTGCTATCTTGATGATATCTGCAGCACTGCCCTGGATCGGGGTATTTATGGCTATTCTCCGAGCCCCCTCGCGCTCGTTGAAATTGCCTGAGTTGATCTGGGGTATGGACCTTCTTCTGCCCATTATCGTCGTGACAAAGCCGTCCATCGATGCCTTCTCATAGATCGACTCCATATAGTCCTTCACCCCCGGGTACTTGGCGAGATAATTCTCGATATAGCGTTTGGCCACATCCCGTTTTATACCCAGTTCCTGCGACAGCTTGTGGGGGCCCATTCCGTAGATGATGCCGAAATTGATGGTTTTGGCCTGCCTGCGCTGATCCCCGGTTACCTTATCGAGCGGGATATCGAACACCTCGGCAGCGGTGCGTGCATGGATATCCATTCCCTGGACAAAGGAGTTCATCAGTGTTTCATCGGCAGAGATATGGGCCAGTATCCGAAGCTCTATCTGCGAGTAGTCTGCACTGAGAATCGTGTATCCCTCGGGAGCGATAAATGCCCCGCGGATCCTTCTGCCCATCTCGGTCCTGATGGGGATATTCTGCAGGTTCGGTTCCGAGGATGATATCCGGCCCGTGGCCGTGGTTGCCTGATTAAACCGGGTATGGATCCTGCCTGTTGAAGGATCGATCATTAAAGGCAGCGCATCCACATAGGTGCTCTTCAGCTTTGAAAACGTCCGGTAATCCAATATAAGGGCAGGGAGCTCATGACGGGAGGCAAGGGTTTCAAGGACCTTGCTGTCCGTGGAGTATCCGGTTTTGGTCTTTTTCAGGGCAGGCAGGCCGAGTTCCTCGAACAGGATCACCCCCAGCTGCTTTGGAGAATTGATGTTGAACGTCTTACCGGCAATAGCATAAATCTTCTTTTCCATCGCATCAAGATGGAAGGTGATTTCCGTTGATATCTCTTCGAGCACCGCTACATCGACGAGCACACCGATAGCCTCGAGGTCTGCCAGAACACGGGTCAGCGGGATTTCCATATCCGAATAGATCCTGTCAACCCCAAGATGCTTCATCTCCCCGGACAGAATTTTCTGCAGGGGCACTACGACCTGGGCATGAGAGGCAAGATGGCCTGCCAGAACGGATTCTTCGATCTGATCCAT
>CAYRCP010000309.1:0-3132 GCA_964422755.1 uncultured Bacteriovoracaceae bacterium
CGGTTCTTTGCGCGGGTGAGTGCGACATAGAGCAGTCGCATGTTTTCCGCCAGCAGCTCTTTTTCCGCATGTTTCCGGTTTTCTTCGATCCTGTCGGAACCGAGTTCAAAAGTCGCCTTCCAGCTGCTTTCCCGGTCGTGGAAGACAAAATGGTCCTTGTCCCTCAGCGTCGAAGCACCCCAGTTAAAAGGAGAGAACACAACCCCATATTCCAGGCCCTTGCTCTTGTGCACGGTCTCGATCTTCACGGCATTCTCATCACTCTCAAGCCTGAGCTGATATTCGTCTGCCCTGGTGAGCGAAGATTCGCGCTGCAGGGCAAGCCATTTCAACAGGTCGCTCGCGCCAAGCCTTTTCTCCAGGCATGCCTGGTTCATAAGCTCTGCGATGTGCAGAAAATTGGTGAGCATGCGTTCGCCCCGCCGCAGGGCAATCACCTTTTGCCGGACCTGCTCACGTGCTACCAGCTCCCTGAACATCCTCATGAATCCCCTGGCTGCCCAGAGCTCATGATACTGCCTGAAACGGATGAGGCATTCTTCCCAGGCACCCTCGTCTTTGCTCAGGGCTTCGATGTCGTGCGAGCTCAACCCCATAATCGAAGTCGCAAGTGCAGCCCTTATCAGACCTTCTGAATGAGGCTGAAAAATTGCCTTCAACAGCACTTCCATTTCAAAGGCTTCCCAGCTTTCAAAGACATTCTCATCGCTGAAGACCACGCACGGGATAGAGTTTTCCACCAGTTCATCCCTGACTATGCGGGCCTGACGGTTTTCCCTTACTAAAACGGCAATGTCACTGGGCTCCACCGGCTCATCACCGATGAGTACCCTGTGCCCTGAGGCTCCCCTGTCAAGGAGCCGTGATATTTCCAGTGCCACTGCCCGGGCTGTCTCCTTCTCGGCTGTGTCCTTGTTCAACACCCCGCCGGCCCCTGCCCCGGCAAACCACAGGGTCAGGGGTGCCCCCTGGCTGTCGAGAAGGACCGTCCTGTCCTCTTTGTCTGCAGCATCAACCGGCTCAAACCCGATCTGCTCGAACACGAAAGGATTGTCATTCCCCGGGCGCGAGAAGATGCGGTTGACGGCATGTATCAGCTCTTCTTCGCTGCGCCAGTTTTTCTTCAGGGTGTGCCTGTTTGCTTCGGATATACCCGCTGCCGCATTCAGATAGGTAAAGATATCCGCACCCCTGAAGCTGTAGATCGCCTGCTTCGGATCCCCGATCAGGAACATGGGCAGGCCGTCAAAGACTTTCCGGAATATCTCGTACTGGATCGGGTCGGTGTCCTGAAACTCATCGATTAAGGCGGCCCGGTACGTTCCCCTCAATGCCGATATCAGTAGCGGACCCGAGCTCGAGGCAAGCGCTGCCCGAACTTTCAGCAGCAGATCGTTAAAGAAAATGACACCCATCTTCTCTTTTTTCTCGGCCAGGTGCGTCCTGACATAGTCCAACAGGGAGCATTCAACCCAGATGAGGTATTCATCCATGCAGGTGGCAAGCTCGTCCGCCCGGTTCTTGAGCTCTTCACACAGATCAAAAAATGTGTGTTCCGGCGCGCTGTGGCCGTCTTTCATTGAACCGGCAATCGTAGAGGCGCTAAATTTCTCGAAGGCCTTGAACAAAGGCAGATCATCCCCTTGTGAATCGATGTATTCATTCATGGCATCCATCCACTTCGGAATGCTTGCTTTGCGGTATTTGGTTCTATTGAGCCCGCCCTCGGTGAGCAGGATCCTCTCCACCTCTTCCCGCTCATTACCCCAGCTGTCCTTCACCATTTCATACGCATGCCTGTATGCATCGAGATACGGACCGATATCAGGCTTATTCATGCGCGGGATGATCTCGGCATCGAGGCTTGCCCCGGTTACAAGCTTCATCAGGCTCTCCGGGGTGATATTTCGGCTGCGGGCATACCCGGCGAGCACAAAGGGCTTCTCGAAGGTGAACTCTTTCCTGTAAAAATCATCCACGACTTGAAGGAGGATATCTTTCTGGTCCGTGATCAGCTCGGAATCGAAGAGATTCCTGCTTTCAAAAGCCATCTCTGTGAGCAGCCGCTGGCAGAAACCGTGGATGGTGAATATGGCTGCCTCGTCAAAGAGCTTCAGGGCATGATCGAGAATGAGCACGGCCCGGTCATGATCGGGAAAGGTATTGAGCAGCTCTGCAATGAATGCATCCTCGCTGCTGCCCGATACAAAGGCGGACAGGGCCTTGCGGATATTCTCGCGTATCCTGTGGGTAAGTTCCTCGGTGGCTGCCACCGTATAGGTAACCACCAGGATCTCATCGACACTGAACCCTTCTTCCAGCAGAAGCCGCAGATAGAGCGAACCAATGGCGTAGGTCTTGCCGGTGCCGGCACTGGCCTCGATCAGATGGGCCCCGTCAAGGGGTATGCCTGTCAGGTCCAGTTCCTTCATAGGCATTCCTGCCCAGACCCAGGGGTAGAAGACAGTGAATGATCACCGCAGAGACGCAGAGGTCGCAGAGGATACATTCTATTAAGCCCAATCGGGAGACGACGATTGGGCTTCCATCCACCTTTCAGGACCTTGTCTAACTTTGTATTTGCCTGGTAAGATGTTTTATTTGCCGGTATCTCCAGGCAATTAAAACATCTTACCCTCAGCGCTCTCTGCGTCTCTGCGGTGAAAAACAATTCTTTAATATTCTCTGCCATAATAAAATCAGATCTCATGTATAACTACCCAGGTCCTCATGTCTTTCCCTAAAGCCTTATGCCTAACGCCCAGCGCCTGTTTTTATATCAACATGATCCAGCAGAGGCCCGTAGATATCCTGTGAAACCCTTGCAAACTCTTCATCCAGAGGGTCGGTCCCCTGAAAGCAGATCTGGTAGTAGGTGTTCAAGTTCTCCCCCCTCATGAATTGATTTCCTTCCCAGAGTGCTTTCGCCTCCCTCATGGGATCCTTGGGGGATTTATCCTTGTTAACTCCCGGATTGGCAAATTTCCACGATGCGTTCGGGAAAAAGTGCAGAGGTCGCATCAGCCCCTGCCAGTAGTGGTTCAGCAGTATCGCCAGAATCTCCCTGCAGGTATCGGCGTGCTTAAACGTGGCAATCCGGTCTCTGGCAATGCACAGGCTCTCTACATCGAT
>CAYRCP010000310.1:0-3131 GCA_964422755.1 uncultured Bacteriovoracaceae bacterium
GGTTGTCCAGGGTGATGGCCCTGAAGATTGCAGCGAGATTTTCTCCTGAATAGGGTCTCTTGCCCGCAGCAAGCTCATAGAGAATAACCCCGAGCGAATAGAGATCGGAGCGGCCATCAAGCGGTTGTCCCATGACCTGTTCCGGCGACATGTATACCGGGGTTCCGAGGATCTCTCCTGCACGGGTCTGCTGGTGCATGGATGGATCTTCGATCCGCGCGATGCCGAAGTCGGTAAGCTTCACCTTGCCCTCCGGCGTCAGCATGATGTTGGAGGGTTTGATGTCCCGGTGGACGATGCCCTTTTTATGGGCATAATCAAGGCATTCTGCCAGCTGTATGGCCAGTTCTGCAATCTCAGTGAAGCTCAGGTTCTTTTCACGGATGATATCGTTAAACGGCCTGCCTTCCAGATACTCCATGGCCAGATAGATGGTATCATGGTCCTGTCCCACATCATAGATCGTGACGATATTCGGGTGAGAAAGGCGTCCGATGGCCATGGCCTCCTTGAGAAATCTCTGAACAAAATCCTCGCTGATGACCCGGTCCTGCCGCAGGACCTTGAGCGCAATCGTGCGGTTGATCTGCGGATCTTTGGCCTGGTACACGACGCCCATGGCCCCCTTGCCCAGTTCCTGTAGTATTTCATAACGGCCGTAGTTCATTTTTCTCCGAGTGTTCTCATTATTTGATAACGGTGCATAATTGCCTCTGCCTACTGTTTCATATCCCTGACAAAGGAGATGATGGTTTCATAGGGTATGAGAAACCCCAGGGAATCCGTCCCTTTATGCCGTGCCTTGATAACGGCGACCAGATTGCCGAAGGCATCGAAAACAGGGCTTCCGCTGCTGCCGGGATATACCTTCATATTTGCCTGCCACAGAAAATGGTCATTCACCGATCTCGGCGGACCGTTAATGAATCCCGAGTAGACCGTTCCCCCGAGATTCTCCGGGCATCCGACCGAGTAGACCTTCTGCCCCATGCCCAACAGTCTGATGCCGTCTGCGAGAGATACCGCAGTATGGAATTGCTGGTTTACATTGATCAGGGCAAGGTCCCGTTCGTAGTCTATCTTGATAAGCGCCCCTCCCAGTTTCAGGCCGTCAAACAGCGTCAACGTCATTCCCCTGACGCCTTTGAGGTAGTGTGCGGTACACAGAACCAGGCCGGATGAGTCAACGATGAATCCCGAAAATTGGATAGTATTACCATTATCCAGGTCCGCGGTGATGCACACTACAGATTCTATCCTGGCCAGTACCGGGGTGGGGATGGCGGCATTCGATGCCTCCACCGCCGCGTCAGATCCTTTGTGGTAGGCGGAAAGGAAGTTCCATAATGTCTGGATGTGGGTATGATCGGGATGGTCATCCCGGGTGTAAAACGCCTGGACCTCGGTGGCAAGGGGCGAATTCTGCCTCAAAAGGATTTCCCAGCTCTCAGTACCCATTTTTGCTTTCATTCTGATCACGCCGGCTTGCAAGGTGCTGCGATAGACAATGAACCCGGCTTGAGACAGCCAGTCGTTTACAATGTCCTCCATCTCTGCGCTGGGGATGGGATAGTTCCTGGTGTTCTCCCGGGGAAGAGCAAACGCAGTGGTAGTGAACAGGATGAGGAGTAACAGGGCTGTGATTGGACTGTTTTTCATGATTATGTGATTTGCAGCAGGACCACCGTTATATTGTCTTTCCCCCCGCCGTCCTTGGCAAGGCTGATAAGAACATCGACGGCGCCAGGCAGGTCTTGATATCCGGTAAGTGCTTTGAAAATAGCATCATCGCTGACCATATCGGTCAGGCCGTCCGAGCACAGCAGAAATACATCGCCCGGGTATGTCCTGCCTCGTATCAGGTCAAGGGAAGGGTTCTTTGTCGTACCAACTGCACGAAGGATTACATTCCTCTGGAGATGTTTCTCTGCCTGTTCTTCGGTGATGATCCCCTGGTCAAGCTGGTCCTGGACAAGGGAATGGTCTTTTGTGATCTGTTTCAGCTGGGAGTTTCTCAACCGGTATGTCCTGCTGTCACCCATGTGGCCCAGCACAAAACCCATCTCGGTAATTGCCAGGAGTTCTGCAGTGCACCCCATTCCCTTATGATCGGGATTGCTCTGTATATGGTCCAGGATCCGCTGATTTGCGAGGATGAAGGCTTGTTGTACCTGGCCGACCCGTTGTTCCTCGGAAAAAGAGCCGGGCTGCGAAAAGACCTCTGCCGCAGTTTCTACAAAGATGCTGCTGGCAATCTCTCCGGCAGCTGCGCCGCCCATCCCGTCGGCGACAGTGCAGAATCCGGCCCCTATATCAACGGTAAAGGAATCCTCATTGTTTTTGCGAATAAGCCCGGTATCCGATTTTCCGAAAGTGTGTATACCCAGATCCATATTTTCCTCAATTATCTTGACAGAAGATCGTGCATAATTGTAATTTTGTCCCCATCGAAGGGATCTTAAACGAGAAGCTAGGGGAGAATTCGATAAATCCTATGAAAGACAAACCGGTCATAGCAGTGCAGCTCATACATATCCAGGGGCCTCTGAAGGGTCAGATCCAGGAAGTTACCGAGGAGAGCATTATTATTGGCCGGCATCCAGCGTGCCAGGTGCAGTTTCCCAAGGATCTGTCGATTGTTTCCCGCAGACATGCCGAAATTATACGCGAGGGCAACCGGTTCAAGCTTGTCGATCAGAGTACGAACGGCACGTTTGTAAACGGCAAGCAGGTAAAAGAGACCTATCTGAAAGACGGCGACGTTCTGATGTTCTCCGAGGGCGGTCCCAAGGCAAGCTTTCTTACCAGGATTGTGGAAGGTCAGCCTGCTGTGCAACCCGAGAGACCGGTAGTTCCCACACCACCGGAAAGACCTGCAACCCCGGTTCAAGAGCCTGCAGCAGCTGCCCCTGTCCCGGAACCTCCTCAACCCTCGCCCGTGGTTACTCCTCAGGCAGCAGCCCCTCAACCGCCAAAGGCAGCGGAGGTGGCTATCCGGAAGGTTCAAAAACCGCTTATTGTTCAATATGGACCCACACTGAATTCATACAGGGAGCTTCCCGTTACCATCGGATCCGCCCCCGGCAACGACCTTGTTCTCTCTCATCCGGCAATTTTTGACAGCCATGCCC
>CAYRCP010000311.1:0-3128 GCA_964422755.1 uncultured Bacteriovoracaceae bacterium
GCGATAAAGTCAATTGCGATATCTTCTTCTTTCAGGGCGCGGAGAACACCAATGTGGGCAAGGCCTCTTGACCCCCCTGCCCCAAGGATAAGAACTACCCTCTTTTTTCTCCTCAATCTCATAGAATATTTACGGTATATTCATCCCTGTCCATATCCTGAAGATAAACAGCATAGTAATTATCATCAGGACGATCAAACCATTCCTGCGCCTGTTCCCTGCAGGCAGTGCATGCACCCCAGGGCAGATGGATCGCCAGAATATGGTAGCCAGAGGATGCGGAGGAATCCACCCGGAAAACACCGGGGCAGTCATTACAGGTCTTCACCACCTCTTTCTGGTTCTCGGAGATCCCGTCCGTATCGTAGAAGATATTTCTGCTGCGTTCAACATATGGTTTGTCCGGTCTCTTCATGCTATCCCTGTCGCACCATACATCCAGAAGCTTCTCGCTCAGGCTCTTTATGTAGTCGATAATCCTCGGATCTTCCTTGATAGAAGCAGGATTCAGGTCCGGTTCCCTTACATATGAATAATCCACCCCGGCCAGCGCAAGGATAATGCCGGTATTCACATACGGCAGCGCAGCCTCGATGGAATATCCGCCTTCCAAGACACAGATGTCCGGCGAGAGCATATCATTGAGCCTGGCATATCCGCCCGCGGTAAAGGACATGTTGGTAATGGGGTCGGAATAGTGGTTGTCCTGACCGGCGGAATTTATGATGAGATCGGGTTTGAAGTCATCCAAGACAGGGAGGATGAGATGTTCCATGACGTGAAGCATCCCTTCGTCACTCGTCCGCGGCGGCAGCGGCACATTCAGCGTCATGCCCAGTGCGCCTGGTCCGCCGGATTCCTCAGGAAACCCCGATCCCGGGTACAGGGTTCTTCCATCCTGATGCAGTGAGATATAGAGCACGTTGGGGTCATGCCAGTAGACATCCTGTGTTCCGTCGCCGTGATGACAGTCGGTATCCACAATGGCGATTTTCTTTATCTTCGGGTAATTCTTTCTCACCCACTCCACCATCACTGCCTCGATATTGATGTTGCAAAAGCCGCGTGCACCGTGAACCACCCGCATGGCGTGGTGGCCCGGAGGCCTCACCAGGGCAAAGGCATTATCGACGACACCCTCCAGCACGAGTCTGGCCGCCTCGATGCACCCTCCTGCAGAAACGTTGTGCGATGGAGTGATGCGCCTGGCCACATCCGGGACACAAAAGTGTGCCCGGTTGATATCATCAGTTGTTGCAAGGCCGGCCTTAAACTCTCGGACACCTTCGATATCAAGCAGGCCCTCTTCCATGACCTGATCCTGTGTATATAGGAGCCTCTCCTTCCGTTCAGGATGAGAGGGGGTAATCTCCCAGTCATATGCCGGAAAAAATATCAACCCGGTCTTTCTCTTTGCAGTAATCATTGGGGACTCCATTCGTGTATAATGCCCGGCCGTGTCTGTATCTTCAGTCGCAAATTCTTTCCCGTGGTGCTGAACCCTCTGACCATATTAAAGCTCTGCTCCTCGAGGATGCTCATCTCTATATCATCTTCCAGCCCCAGGTATGTCGCGTTCTTTCGTATTGCATCTTCTCCCATTCTCTTGAGATCCTCGAGGCTCAACATGCTCGAGATTTCCTCTTCGATGCCGAGTTCAGGACAGACAAGTCTCCTGAGCTGAGTATCTGCCAGCATGGTGATCTGTGCAGTAGTCCTGGAAAGGGCAGCACCGAGGGCGTTTGCCACCATGGCATGATCCGGCACGATACACTCAAGCTGGAAGATCTCTTCAATATAGGGCTTGAGCTGACGGGCAGGACCGCCGATGATCATAATCTGCTTTGGCTTTACCAGTTCAGGGTGGAGCATCTCATGAATAGTATAGACCGGATTGCTGTTCACTTCATCGATGAAATCGAAAGCCCCGTGCTTTATGTTATGAACCATGACAGAGATGATCTCTCTGGCAACATCATCCACCTCTCTGCCGAGTTTCTCGGCAATGGAGGATAAAGCCTCACGAGCCTTTTTCCTGTCTCCCTGTTCGAACTCACCCAGGACGGCAAAGGCATCCATCGGTGTGGGATCACTTCCGCCCATTACAGCGGGAGGGCCCTGCCTTTGAGGTCCTACACAAAGGGTCTCTCCATCGAGGTGGACAAACGAGTCTCCTCCAGCGCCTACGGAGACGACCTTCAGTCCCCTCACGAGGGTTTTGAGCCCGCGTATGTTGACACCCATTGGTTCCAGGACAGGTAAGCCATTAATGAGCACGCCGATATCCGTCGTGGTTCCGCCTACATCGAGCACCAGCGTGGTAGTTCCGGGATCCCGGCACAGGGCAACAGCCCCCATCATACTGGCTGCAGGGCCCGAGAGAATCGTCTCCACCGGCAATCTGTCTGCTGCGGATGAAGAGTATGTCCCGCCGTCGGCCTTGAGAAAAAGCATGGTGCACTGGATACCGAGCTCCTGCAGTGCCTGTCGTACCGATTCCACGAAATGCACCTGCACCGGCATCACGGCGGTATTAAAATAGGTGGTATTCAGACGCCGGTGAAAATTAAGGCTGCCGCTCATGGTATGGCCCATGGAGATATTCTCGAAATCATCATCGATAAGAGAACGGATCATGGTTTCATGGGCAGAGTTCCTCACCGAAAACTTGGATACAATGCCAATACCGGTAATCCCCTTTCCCTTCAACTCGTCCGCAATGCCTGTCACCTGCTCCTCTTTGATGGGGATATATTCCCGCCCCCTGTGATCGATGGCACCATCTGTAAGATAAAAATCGTCGGTGAGAAAGTACTGTCGCGGGTCTATACCGGGACCTGCCGACACGATCATCCCGGTGGGAGCATATTTTTTCTCAATTATGGCGTTTGTGGAGAGGGTAGTGGACAAGACAACACGGCCAATAGCTGAATAATCAATGCCGAGTGCCCGGACCACCCCGACGATAGAGGGCACAAGATCATTTCCCGTAAGCGCCTTTGCTGTTGCAACGATTTTCTTTCCATTGATACATACGGCATCAGTATTGGTGCCGCCTATGTCTATCCCGAGTATCATAGTATCTCCCGTCAGCTCTTCATGAAATCATTTCCGAAAACATACATCTG
>CAYRCP010000312.1:0-3126 GCA_964422755.1 uncultured Bacteriovoracaceae bacterium
GATATGTTTTCTTCCACGCTCAAGCCGCGAAAGACAGAGGGCTCCTGGGGGAGGTAGCTGATGCCGCCCATGGCCCTTCCGGCAAGATCAAGTGAGGTGATATCATCGCCGCCGAGGAATACCTTGCCTTTGTCGGGCCGGATAAGACCCACAACCATATAAAACGTGGTGGTTTTCCCTGCTCCGTTCGGGCCTAAAAGCCCGATAATCTCACCTTGTGAACACGCAAGGTCGAGACCTTTTATGATGTTGGCCTTTCCGAAACTCTTTTCAAGGCCTTGAGCAGAGAGTCTTATTTCTCCCATTGTAGGATTCCCGATTCCTTCTGGGTATTCACCCGGATCTTTACCCTGCCGCCTCCGCCTTCTACCACCTGCTTATCGGATGCCATATCCACGAAGACCTTCTGTCCCGAGAGTCTCTCCTCGCCTTTCGTGATGATGACGTCTCCCGTGAGCTCCATCATGTTTTTATCGAGTTTATAGACTGCCTTGTCGCACGATGCTTCTTTATCCAGCCATAGCACGTATACATCGTTTTCGGCAATTAACGTGGTTACCTTCTGGGATGTATTATCATAGAGAAGAGTCAGGGTTTCGCCTTTTACCAGGATGTCTCCTTTTGTGGCCTTAACATTTCCCTGAAATACTGCCTGACCCTTTTGTGTATTCACATCCAATCTGTCAGCCTCTATTTCAACCATATCGGATATGGGAGGGCTGTTCTTTAGCTCGCTTCCGTATACGAAAGACGGAGCAGAGATGCTAATTATAAAGAATAGAATGAGTAATTTGCGCATGTACCCCGCCTAAGAAACGTATCTGAGTAAAGCCGTTAGAAAATTCGGCTTTATCGGCCTTGATAGTCCCCTCGATCCCCTCTACAACAACAGGATTCCCCGTGAATGCCAGTTGTGTTTCCCGGTTCCAGACAAGCCCGTCAAGGAGGGCTTTTCTGCCGTCAAGGGTGTTGATGGTAAGGGGACCCCTCACCGTGAGGATGGATGTATCCGTATCGTAGTGTGCCTGTTTTCCCGCTATGTGCAGGCCGTCTGACTGGGAGAGTTCAAAATGATCGAGCGCCACGATGTTGTCGAGTTGTTCGACGACCCTTTCGGCCTGAATGATTGTCGAGATATCCGAATCAGTCTTTTTTTCATGCATAATAATCTGTTGTGCGGACCGAAGGATCGGCGCCGTTTGTACCTGCTGCACCGTATCATCTCTCTCAAGTACAATAATACCGAGAAGAGATATAATGACAATAGCAGCGAGCCCTTTAAACCACATAGCGCTCCATGACCGCATCAAAGAGGTCCATGCGTTTCAGGATGATTTCAACGGCCTCCCTCACTGCTCCATGGCCGCCGGGGAGAGATGTGACGATATCCGCCTTTTGTTTCACCATATCCACTGCATCAGCCGGGGCGATGGCCAGGGTGCACAGTCTCATTGCCGGAAGGTCGACCACGTCATCACCCATGTAGGCCATCTCACCGGGTTCTATTCCCAGTGTCTGCGACAGCTCCGCCAGTGCAGACTTTTTGTCTTTCGAGCCCTGGATTACGTGCTCGATATTCAGGTCACGTGCCCGGTGCTCAAGGGCCTTCGAGTATCTGCCCGTAATGATGGCCACGGTTATTCCCGCGCGCTGGATGAGTTTGAGGCCATGGCCGTCTTTGGTGTTGAATGCCTTCATCTCCCGGCCGTCATCGGTAAAATAGACTCGCGAGTCGGTGAGAACACCGTCTACATCCAGGACAAAACATTTTATCCGGTTCATTTTACCACCGTGTGAATCTGCAGTATTTGCTTAAGGAGCGGCTCCAAGTCTGCCAAAGCCAGGCAGTTTGATCCGTCGCTCAAGGCGAAGTCAGGCCGGTCATGGACCTCCATAAAGAGAGAATCTACGCCAAAGGCAGTGCCCGCGCGTGCAAGAGGTGCGATAAACTCCCTGTTTCCGCTGGATGAATCCCCCTTGCCCCCGGGCAGCTGCAGCGAGTGGGTCACATCGAGCACAACGGGCTTGTCCAGCTGACGCAGAAATCCGAGGCTGCGCATATCGCACACCAGGTTGTTGTATCCGAATGATGCCCCGCGTTCGGTGAGCAGTATTTTATTATTTCCTGTGCTCTCGATCTTGTTGATGACATTTTTCATATCCCAGGGCGCCATGAACTGGCCTTTTTTGACATTGACCGGAACACCGGTTTCGCCCGATGCCACTAAGATGTCAGTCTGTCTGCAGAGAAATGCAGGGATCTGGATGATGTCAACGACCTGAGCAGCAAGCTTGGCCTGCCGGGGCTCATGGATATCGGTGGTTACCGCCACCCCAAAGTCGCATTTTATCCCGGAGAGGATTTCGAGACCTTTTTCGATCCCCGGACCCCGGTATGAATCAATGGATGAGCGGTTTGCCTTGTCGAATGATGCCTTGAAGATAAAGGATATCCCCACCCGCCGAGTGATCTCGGCAAGGCTCTGGGCCATGAAGCGGGTGTGATCCGTCGATTCCATGACACACGGTCCTGCGATCAGGACGAGATTTCCCGTGCCGAATGTAATATTTCCTGCCTGTACCGGGTTCATCTGTCTCCACCTTCCTGCCCTCTCTGCCGATGCTCTTAAGCTTCCATCTTAATAAAAATACAGTATAAACTGTGTGCTGATAATGTTTTAGTTGCACACTCTAGATTATCTTTAGCCCATGCCCGATGGAAGTGTCAAGGAGGTATGACTAGACCGCAGGCGCTAGGCACTGGGCACTAGGCACTAGGGAAAAAGATAAAAAAACCTGGGCTTGAGGTGTAAGGTCCAAAGGGCCAAAGTGAAGGAGCGCCTTTCAGGCGCGAACGTTTTTATTTGGAGTGATAGAGTACGGTAGGCCCCGCGGGGCATCCGGCTTCGCATATTGATTCATGCCATCGTTTGCAACTTCCCGCTTCGCTAAGGCTTCAGTGTTCGTGTTCAACTATGTCGTACAAGACGCCCTGACAATTCTGCAGGACAGCAGAATTGGACGAACTTCAGTTTCGCCCGCAGGGTGAGGGCCACGGACGGCCCGAGATCACAATTCTGCAGGACAGCAGAATTGGACGAACTTCAGTTTCGCCCGGAGGGTAAG
>CAYRCP010000313.1:0-3118 GCA_964422755.1 uncultured Bacteriovoracaceae bacterium
ATGACACACCGGTACTCATCGATGCCAGTATCGGCAATATCTATATCCGTCCCTCCCTCGAGATCGTCCGGCAGTTCGAGGCACGAAACAACGTGGAAAAAACAGCCAACCGGGATGATAACGGCATGCAGCCAATAACCCTGACACGTGATGGGGTACGGGTTCGATTAATGGCCAATATCAACCTGCTGAGCGAAGCCCCCCTGGCAAAAAAACTCAAGGCAGAAGGTGTGGGGCTCTATCGGACGGAGTTTCCTTTTCTTATCCGCACGACGTTACCCTCACAGACCGAACAATATATGGTATATAAACGGCTTCTCGAAGATATGAACGGCTGCGATGTCACCTTTAGAACCCTCGATGTCGGCGGAGAAAAGGTGCTCTCATATCTGGATGCAGAGCCGGAACCCAATCCGGATCTGGGGCTTAGATCCATCAGGTTTACCCTCAAACACAGGGATGTCTTTGAAACACAACTCCGTGCCATCCTTCGCTCCGCTGCCGGTTTCCCTCAGGTCCGCATCATGTTCCCCATGATATCATCCCTCGACCAGTTCTCCCAGGCCCGTCAGGTGGTGTTTGATTGCATGGACGCCCTGGCAAGGGAAAACCTTCCATTTAACGCACATCCTGTAATCGGCATGATGGTGGAACTTCCGTCCGTGCTCGAGATTATCGATGATCTCGCCGATGCGGCGGACTTTTTCTCCATCGGGACAAATGACTTTATCCAATACATGCTGGCCGTTGACCGGACAAATCAACGTGTGTCCGATTACTACTGCGCCCATCACCCGGCCGTACTGCGAGGCCTCTCCAAGGTCGTTGCCGCTGCACTCAACAAGGGCAAGGATGTCTCCGTATGCGGGGAGATGGCCCACGAACCGGCATACATCCCTTTTCTGCTTGGCATCGGGATCCGCAGGCTCAGCATAGACCCACAGTTTCTGCCCCAGGTACAGCAGGGCATCACCCGTATCGCCATGTCCGATGCTGCTGATTATGCAGGGGCACTCCTTACACAATCCACGCTCAAGGGTGTGGAAAACCTCATGGCAGAAGAGAGATGGCAGAACCTGATCAAATGAACTACCCCTCCGCCCCGCAAAAACCACCGGGATCACCGACAAGCTGCGGGGAATTAACCACGGCGAGAGATTAAAACCATAAAATGGTCTGATACGTTGTATTCCAAAGCAGCTGATCTTTGATACCGATCTAAACGGTCTGTAACTACTCACGTAGTCAGGCTGAAGGTTTTTATATAAAAATAGAATCTATGAGACAGGCTGTTAGGCTGAAGACTATTAGCCTGTTAGTAAAGGATAAAAAGAAAAAAGCGGGAGATAAAATAAAGGGACGCTCCCGTGATCATATACCGCACCCCAGGGCATTTCTTTCAGGGCATCTACCTACCTGAGTAGTTACAACGGTCTAAGACATGATCTCGAGTGAACCACGAATTATATGCAAAGCATAACATATTTATTGACAGCAGGTTTCCTTTTGTTTTAACTATTCGGCCCAGCGCTTGCCGTTTCAAGAAAATGCTCCTTCTTGATTCTCAAACAGCGGCCGCTATAATGAACAAAGATAACGGAATTTGTCCACCTTGAGTACGAAATGATTAGCACGCTATGGTCTTTGTTTAGGTTGTATTATGGCAATCCGTCGTGAACCTAGGAGCAAAATGGTCTCTTTTCAGACCAGGCGATCTAATAAAAAATTTATTTTTCGGGGGTCATTATGAGAAAAAAATCAGTATCTCAATTATTTTTCATCAGTCTGGCGCTGATGACATTTCTGGCACTATCCCTTCCGGGAACATGCCTCGCCGAACCAAAGGGCAAGCTTGTCATGTTCCATGCCGGAAGCCTGACAGTGCCTTTTACCGCAATGGAAAAGGCATTCGAGGCAAAGTATCCCGGTGTTGATCTGATGCGAGAGCCTGCAGGATCACAAAAATGTGCACGAAAGATTTCGGATGTGGGCAAACCATGCGACATCATGGCATCTGCTGACTACAAGGTTATCGACAAGCTGCTGATTCCGGAATATGCATCCTTCAATATCCGTTTTGCCACCAACCAGCTCGTGCTCTGCTACACGGACAAAAGTAAATTTGCCTCAGACGTGAATGCAGACAACTGGTATGAAATCCTGCAGAGAAAAGGCGTTGTTTGGGGGCACTCAGATCCCAATCTCGACCCGTGCGGCTACCGTTCTCTCATGGTCCTGCAGCTGGCAGAGAAGTATTATAAAATCCAGGGTCTCTATGACAATATCATCGCAAACCGGCCCAAGGAAAATGTCAGGCCCAAATCAGTGGAACTCATCTCCCTGCTTCAGACAGGGAACATGGACTATGCCTGGGAATATCTCTCGGTTGCTGTGCAGCACGGACTGAAGTATATCGTGCTTCCTGATCAGGTCAATCTGGGCAATTACCAGTATGATGATCTCTATTCACAGGCCGTGGTCAAGGTTACCGGAAAGAAACCAGGAACATTCATGGAGATCAAGGGCAAGTCTGTCACCTATGGTGTGACTCTCATAAAAGATGCTCCCAACCAGGAAGCCGCCATTGCCTTCCTGAAGTATCTGCTGGACCCCCAGGGGGGACTCAAAATTCTCAAGGATATGGGTCAGCCTCCATTTATTCCGGCACGCGTGCCCACAGAAGATATCAAAAATATCCTTCCGGACGACCTTAAGGCACTGGTCGAGGTGAAGAGCTAGGCACACCGGTCGATCCATTGAACTTTCGGGCACAAAGGCTGCCGGTCATTGCCAGCTGCCTTTGTGCCTTTACTCGCGTCAATAAAAATACTACAACAGCTTGCCATGACGAAAAAAGAGCCATTCTTCTGGATTACCATATCATGCGGTATCGTTATCATGGCGTTTATCCTGCTTCCTTTGATCCAGATGATCACCGCCCCTTCACTGTCCATGATGGGTGAGACAATACAGGACAAAGATGTTGTTCGTTCTATCTGGCTGAGCATCTACACGGCACTATCAGCCGCAGGCATATCCTTTCTCTTCGGGACACCCCTGGCTTATATCCTTGCGAGGACAGACTTTACCGGCAAACGTCTCGTGGAGAGCATCATTG
>CAYRCP010000314.1:0-3115 GCA_964422755.1 uncultured Bacteriovoracaceae bacterium
CTGTACATCCGGGGTGATATTGATGAATTCCACCCGGTTATTTGTATTGAACCAGAGTTCCTTGCGATATGATTTCATGGTATTCTCCTCTGTTGTCGACAATCCCTGTTACGTTTCAGCAGCCGCTGCCTTTTTTGATTGTGCCTGCTAGCTCTTCAGGCCGGTCGGTCCCTCCCCGGAATGTTTTGCCGGAAACCTTTTTCTCAACGGAACGTATCAGAACCCCGTCGGGTTCCTGAATGCATCCGCCACTTCGTCAAGCTGCTGCGCAAACCCGAGCAGCTCCATATCGTGCCAGCGCTTGCCCACGACCTGTACCCCGATGGGTATCCCGTCTTTTGTATATCCAATGGGAATAACTACCACGGGACTTCCGGTCAGGTTAAAGACGGTGGTATATGCTCCGTTTGCCACGAGGTAGTTTACCGGTTTATTATCCACAAGAACCGCCTTATCATACATCGCATACGGTCCGAAATACCGTTTGGGTTTAATGTGTCTGTATGCAGGGGTGCAGGTCACCGGGCACAGCCACACATCCCACTCGTCGAGAAAATCCTCAAGGGACGATATATGGCTATCCCGTATGGTCATAGCCTTCATATATTTATCGTAGGTTATGGGGTAGACCATCTCCAGGAAGGGAACATCCTTCCGGTAAAAACCACCAAAGAGATAGCTTACAAACCGCATGAATGAAGGTGTATACACCCCCAGTTCCATGTCCATAATTTTACCATAGGTGTTCCAGATTTCATCCGGATTAAAGTCTTCCGGTTCTGTGCGTTTTACTGTGCAGCCTCGTTGAGCCAGCTTGCCGGTAAACTCTTTCAATGCCAGCTGTGTTTCCTTTGTGACAGGTACTCCGCCGAAATCATCCATCCAGGCAATGCGCAATGTTTTCAAATCACGCTTATTAGGCTCTGCCAGCGAGATGTACGGTATGTCCTCGTCTTTATTATCAGGACCTGCAATCACCCGCAGAGTGAGTTTCAGATCCTCTATGGATCTCGCCAGGGGACCGCAAGAGACAAGATGACGCACAGACCGGTATTCACCATGGGGAAGACCCGGATTAATGCCGATTTTTGATACCAGGTTCTCTGTCGGCTTGATACCGTAGATCCCGCAGAAATGAGAGGGGATCCGGATCGAACCGCCGATATCATTCCCCAGTGACAGCGCTGACATGCCTGCAGCAACAGCAGCCGCACCTCCGCCGGTACTCCCGCCCGGCGTGTATCTTTCGTCCCATGGATTGTTCGTGACCCCGAAGATGGGGCTGATTGTCTGGTAGTCCATACCCAGCTGGGGCAGGTTTGTCTTGCCGATGATTATAGCGCCTGCATCCTTTAACCTCGACACGACCGTTGCATCGAAATCAGGGACATAGTCTGCAAGGGGAGGATAGCTGGTGGTGGTCTTCATGCCTTTTGTTGCATAGTTGTCTTTAATCGTAATGGGCACTCCGTGCAAAGGCCCCCAGAGCTCACCCCGCGAAAGGGCCTCATCTGCCTGCTGTGCCCGTTTGCGTGCCCCTTCTTCATCCAGGGTTACAATTGCATTGAGCTTTTTATTATGCAGGGAGATCTGCCCCAGGAAGGCATCGACAACCTCAGAGGAGCTAACTTCGCCTGTCCGGATAAGAGAGGCAAGCTGATATGCCGGGAGAAAAACCAGCTCCTGCCGAGAATACTGTGTGTCTTTTTCCGGCATGGATGCTGCCGCACCGGTACAGACACTGCAAAAAAAGACCATACAGCTCAACAAAAAAATCCTGCAACCATGGCTGCGCCATTGCATTTGACTCATGTTTTTTCCTCCTCTTTCAACAATCATATCTGTTCCATTTTATATCAATCAGCCCTGCGCCTTTGTGACAGGGCTGCTACTCAATACTCAGGCCTGAAGGCAGTAGGCCACAATGCTTTCAATATGGATAGCGGTTGTGTTTAAAAACGGTATGTCAAGTTTTTCGTTCGTGAGGATCAGGGGAAGCTCGGTACAGCCCAGGATCAGGGAGTCGATGGCTTGCCTTTCCACCATCTTCTTTACGATCCCCAGAAGCTCGTCTCTGGTGGAATCCTTGATGATCCCCAGCTCGATCTCGGAAAAGAGCCGCTCGTGGATAAGGGTCCGGTCAGGCTCTTCCGGTACGACGATCTCCATGCCGCTGCCCACAAAGGGAACCTTGTAGAAATCCGCCTCCATGGTGAACTTCGTCCCCATGAGCCCGATCCTTTTAAGCCCCATCTGCACGGCCTTTTTGCAGGTCTCTTCAACGATACTTACAAGGGGTATGGGTGATCTGGCGTTCACCTCGTCAAATACTGCATGAGGGGTGTTCGATGCAATTGCACAGAATTCGGCCCCGGCCACTGCAAGCGCGTTGATTCTCTCCGCGAGATAATCGGTAATCCCTGGCCAGTCCTGTTGTTCCATGAGGCGGATAAATTTATTGAGATCCGCGCTGAACACAATGATTTCCGGATATGCCAGGTCAGGGTAGCCGTCCTGAACAGCCCTGATGATCCCTTTATAGTAATCAAGGGTGGATTCGGGACCCAGGCCGCCGAGTATGCCGATAGTTTTCATGACTCACGCCTGATTAACCGTGCCAGTTCCAGCACCCGCCGAAGAAAGGTTTCTGCATTACCGCCTTTGACCGGATTGCCCGAAATCCACATAGCCGAGTAATTCATACCGATTCAATAATACTATTCAAGGGATATTGCGGCAAGCACAAACACATAGATTCCGGCTATGTATCTCGGATAAGACCTCAAGATGACAGCCCCCCGCAGGATGCACCATCTAGGACCACAGCATTTCAGCTCCCCCTGAAAGCACCCGGCCTGTCCGGGAATCTATCTTTCAAAAATTACATCCGCTAATAATTTTAGGAATATATCCTCAGAGCATCCGCTGAAATACCTCCATCTATTACTTTTCTGATCTTAGTGCTTATAATAATAACTCTATATTGAAAGTTCATAACAGAAACCAAGCGCCATTTATTTACAAAAGGAGGGCTGATTATGAAAACCACAGGAAGAGATTTTTTCATAGGGTTGCTGTTGGGGTTGTGCATGCTGTTGCTGCCCTTTTCGGCTCA
>CAYRCP010000315.1:0-3113 GCA_964422755.1 uncultured Bacteriovoracaceae bacterium
GGCCTCTCTGAACGGGATCGGCCTGAAAGGGTACCAGATGCTGGTGGCCCATGCCATCGAGATGGCGTCTTACGCAAAAAAACTCATCGAAAAGCTTGACTGCTGCAAGGTGCTCAATATGAAATGTCTAGGCCCCAGTGTTGTGTGGTGGGTCTTGCCCAAGGGCAGGGATGCAAAGCAGATATATCGTGATTTTGAACAGGGCACGGTGGCGAAGAAGGACTACGAACGTTATTTTTACGAGGTGCAGCGTTTGTTTGAAAAGAGAAAGGCTGCAATGGATCCCACAAAGGATGCCCGGTTGAGTTTTACCAGCTCCATGGGATATCTTCCCGGCGGGGTGCCGATACCTGCATGGAAGGCTGTGTTTTTCAATCCCAAGACTGATTATGAGGTGATCAGGCAGATAATCCACAGTATCGAGGAACTTTAGCCGGAAGCATCCGGTGGGTGTCTTGATGCACCATTTTGAGGGTGTTCTCGCGTAACTGTTGAAGGTTATCAGCCTGTAGGTGCCCTGAAAGAAATGCCCATAGGGGGCTGGTGAAAGAGCTCTTTAGGCTGTAGTCTGAAGGCTGTTAGTAGATACATTTTTCTCTTGTCTCGTCATCTTTCCCTGACAGTCTAAAAGGCATGGCCGGCTTGCCACAACGAAGGATGAAAAAGTGTCCGATTTGAATGGGCTGCCTGCCAAGGTGGTTTAATAATTTTATTGTGAGCCAATTGCGGAAGTCCGTATCTGTCATTCCCGCGCAGGCGGGAATCCAGTAATATCAGCAAGTTCTGGACCCCCGCCTGCGCGGGGGTGACGTACTTTATGTTGTTTTGCTCTTACCTGTTCTGCATACTGGATTCTATTTTCATATAAAGCGCCTGCAGCCTATCCACCCGAGCAGTCATGTTTTCACAATATTGACAATTCCTTTTACATTCTTTGACATTGCGGGATTCGTTCCTGTGTTAAAAGGACGCTTGATACACATACGCACGGTAAAAGGAATGGTATGTAATGACGAATAAGACACGGGGCATTCAGATTATACAAACACTAAGAGAACCTATAAACGGCCTGACACATTTTATCGGTGCTCTGCTTGCCTGTGCAGGGCTTGTAGTGCTCATCCTCAAGGCGTCCGATCCGGTCAAGCCCTGGCATCTCACCACATTCTCCATCTTCGGCGCCGGTATGATCCTGTTGTATACGGTGAGCACCCTGTATCACTGGCTGCGCCTCTCTGAAAAGGCAGAGGTCCGTATGCGCAAACTGGATCACATCATGATTTTTGTTCTCATCGCCGCTTCATATACGCCGTTTTGTCTTATACCATTCAGGGGGGTCTTTGGCTGGAGCCTGTTCGGGTGTATCTGGACAATCGCCATACTCGGGACCGTGTTCAAGATATTCTGGATACATGCACCCAGGTGGATTTCCGCAGCCGTGTATGTTTTAATGGGCTGGCTTGCCATTGTGGGAATCGGCCCCATGCTGAAGACGCTGCAGTCCGGTGCGATCTTCTGGCTTGTGGCCGGCGGTGTGCTCTACAGCACCGGGGCGCTTATCTATGCCACCAAGAGGCCGAACCCGATACCTGACTGGTTCGGCTTCCACGAGATATTCCACATCTTCGTGATCCTGGGAAGCAGCGCCCACTTCTGGGTGTTCTATAAATATGTGATGGTGCTCAATTAGAACGCACCAGAATTCTCACATCATCAGATACCCTTCTTTATCTCCTTCACCTTTGCCCAGAATGCCTGTTCTTTCTTTGTTGTGGTCTTGCATTGGGGCCTGACCGTGTGCGTCCCGGCAATCTCCACGCCGTGCTCGCCTAGGATGCCGCCTACTGCCTGCCGGTCGCTGCTCAAGCATGCAAGGGCAATATAGGAACAGGAAAACTGCATAATGTCTGCAGGCTTGGCAATGAGGGTAAAAGAAAAATCTGTTTTTTCGAGAATTTTCTGAGCTGATGCTGCAGTATCTCTATCCGGGAATGTGATGATACAGACCTCTTTATTGTCGCTTGATCTGGAAAATTCCCTGAGCCTGTTTACGGATTCTTCCAGGCAATCTACGGTGTATTTGATCTCCCGCTCCTTGTTTTCCCACCCAAGACTGAAACGGATTGTCCCTGCTGCTTGTTCGGGATTTATCTGCATTGCTGCAAGTACATGGGAGAGATCATTGCCATCCCTTTGTGGATGCCCTGTTGAAACAAAAATGTTTTTTGCATCGAGATTTGCTCCCAGGGAAGCGGCAAGTATTCCGTCGAAAGAAATGCTTGAAATGTGCGGCAGCCTGTTTTCTTTCGGGCCGTTCACACTTGTTTTTTCAATACGCCCGGTAATCTGCTGCTCCAGAGAATCCCGCAGGGCCTTTATTTTGATCATGTTGTTCTCAAGGTCTTTTCGGGCCACCTCACAGGCCATGCCTAACCCGATGATACCAGGCACATTAAGGGTTCCCGGCCGCAATCCTTTTTCCTGGACAGAGCCGAACATGATGGGTTCGATCTTTGTTTTTTCCCTGATATACAGCGCCCCTATTCCCTTGGGGCCATAGATCTTGTGTGACGATATGCTCAGCAGGTCAACGCATGATTCCTCTACGTTAACCGGTATTTTGCCGGCGCTCTGCACGGCATCGCTGTGAAAGGTGATGCTGTTTTTCCTGGCAATGGCTCCGATTTTTTCAATCGGTTCAATGGTTCCCACCTCATTGTTCACATGCATAACGGATATCAGGATCGTGTCTCCTCGTATGGCATTTTCGACAGCCCCGGGGTCAACCATGCCGTCTGTATCCACCGGGAGATAGGTCACATCAAAGCCTTTTGACTCCAGGTGCCTGCAGACGTTTAACACGGATCCATGTTCTATGGCAGAGGTAATGATATGTTTGCCTTTTGACTGTGCGGCAGCGGCTGTGCCGAGTATTGCCATATTGTTCGCTTCGGTGCCCGAGCCGGTGAAAATAATCTCTGAGGGATGTGCACCGATGAGCTGTGCAACGCGAATACGCGCCTGCTCAACTGCCTTTTTCGGTTTCTCGGAGAGTTCATAGAGACGGGTTGACGTGCCGAAGTGGTTTCCGAAATACGGCAGCATGACTCCTA
>CAYRCP010000316.1:0-3107 GCA_964422755.1 uncultured Bacteriovoracaceae bacterium
AAGCCATCAGACTTGACATGCAGGAAATCCCAAGCTAACAAAGATCTGGCCAACAGTCCTCCAAAGCAGATGGAGGAAATACTTCGAACAACGGCAGGACACTATGAATAAGGATATTATCGAGATAAGATGGCATGGCAGAGGCGGACAAGGAGCGATAACCGCCGCCAAAATCGTTGCAAAGGCGACCTTTGAGACCGGGTTCCCGGGAGTTGTCATGGTACCGTCCTTTGGTACCGAGCGCAGAGGGGCCCCGGTATTCACCTCTCTGAAGCTTTCCAAGAACAGGATCTACGACCTCTCTCCCACCCTTAACCCCGACATCATCATTGTGCTGGACCATATACTCCTCGAAGATCCCGCTACTACCCGTGGATTAAAGCCCGGGGGGCTCATTATCATTAACACGCCCAGGCCCCTCGATACATACAGCGACAATGGTGCCAGAATCGCCGTCGCCGATGTGACGCACCTGGCAAACAAGGCAGGGCTACCCCAGGGAGTGGTCAACAGCGGTATTATCGGCGCATTTGCACGGGCAACGGATATTACCGATATGGACACGCTCTCACAGGCCATCGAGGATGAATTTGTCGGAAGAAGGCCTGTGGAAAATGCCCGGTCAGCTCTGCTCGCCTATGAAAATACCCTCATGGGAGGCGCATAATGGGCGATGACTACTGCACCAAGACATCACACAGCAAATCAGGCCCGGGAGATGCCGGCAAGACAGGTTCATGGAGAATACTGCGCCCGGTACTGGACACAAACACCTGTATTCCGGCAAAACGCGGGGCACCGGCCTGTTATATCTGCTGGCTCTACTGCCCGGACGGGGTAATATCGCGAAGCATTCCCCCGCAGATAGATTACGACTATTGCAAAGGCTGCGGGATCTGCGCCCAGGAGTGCCCCACCAAGTCCATCACCATGGTAGACGAATCCAGCTTCATCGAGGAGGATACATAGGGCAATGCAAATCATAGAATCCGGAAATGTCGCTGCCGCCCTGGGGGTGCAACTTTCGCGCACCCAGGTGATCGCTGCATATCCCATTACCCCCCAGACACCGTTGACGGAAAAACTCTCCGAGCTTATCGAGGCCCGCGACATGGAGGCCCAGTACATTCCTGTTGAAAGCGAACACTCGGCCCTGGCCGTATGTATTGCAGCAAGCTCTGCCGGTGCACGAGCGTTTACCGCCACCAGCGCAAACGGCCTGTTGTACATGCACGAACAGCTCCACTGGGCTGCAGGTGCCAGGCTTCCCATTGTCATGTGTGTGGTCAACAGGGGCGTGGGAGCACCCTGGACCGTCTGGAATGACCATCAGGACTCCATATCCCAGAGAGATACCGGGTGGATCCAGCTCTATGTAAACGACCACCAGCAGATCATCGATACCACCATCAAGGCGTTCCTCCTGGCAGAAGAAATGATGATCCCGGTTATGGTGTGTTACGACGGCTACCTCCTCTCACATACATACATGCCCTTTGATGTGCCGGAACAATCCAAGGTGGATGAGTTCCTTCCGCCATACAATCCGGGCTATGCACTTGATCCCGGCTCTCCTGCAAACCTCAACACCGTCACTCTCCCGGATGTTCGGGCGGACATCAACGGCAAGAAGGCACACGGATATATGGAGATCCGTCATCTGCTGCAGGAGGATCTGAGGGGATCCATGGACAAGCTTGTGCGGGTGGAAACCAGGTTCAAAAACATCTTCGGCCGCGGAGTCGGACCGTTTATCGAGACCTACCAGTGTGACGATGCCAAGTTCGTTGCCGTGGCCATGGGATCGCTCTCCTACCACCTTCGTGATGTTGTGGACAGTCTGAGAGATGAAGGGATCAAGGCCGGGGTCATGAGTGTTCATATGTATCGCCCCTTCCCGGCAGCAGTCATTGCAGAAGCGCTCAGGAAATGCGACGGTGTCATTGTGTTTGAGAAAGCGCTGAGCTACGGTTATCAGGGCCCTTTGTGCTCGGATGTCAAATCCGCACTCTTTCATCATGTACAAAACGCCGGACAGAGTCCCTTTGTGCTGAACTATATCCTGGGTCTGGGCGGACGAGAGATCGTTACCCGGGATCTGTATGAAGCGTTCAAGCATTCATGCACAGACCAGCCCGAAAAGGTTGATGATCTCCGGTGGATCGGTCTCAAAATATAGGAGTGAAGATCATGCAGTCGAAAACTAATATCCTGTCTCTGCCGGAAGAAGAGCTTGTTCATCCTGGCAACAGAGCATGCGCAGGGTGCGCACTGGGAATCGCCTACCGCATCGGGCTCAAGGCCCTGGGCAAAAACACCATCATTGTAGTCCCGCCAAGCTGTCTCACGGTTCTGCAGGGTCTCTACCCCATAGCAGCAACAAAACTGCCGAGTCTGAATGTTACCTTTGCCTCGACAGCAGCTGCCGCAACCGGCCTGTGCGGCGCGCTCAAGGCACTGGGGAAAAAAGACATCAATGTGGTGGGATGGGCCGGGGACGGAGGAACCGGCGATATCGGATTGCAGTCGCTCTCGGGTGCATGCGAGCGGGGAGATAATTTTCTCTATATCTGCTACGACAACGAGGGATATATGAATACCGGGGCTCAGCGTTCCGGCACCACGCCGTTTGGCGCCCTGACCTCCAATACCCCCATCAAGGGAAAACTCCAGCAGAAAAAGGATGTCCCCACCATTATGGCCGCACACGGCATCGAGTATGTCGCAACGGCCTCTGCCGCCTATCCCCTTGATCTGTTTGACAAAATCAAAAAAGCACTCACCTATGAAGGGGTCAAATATCTCCACATCCACACCCCGTGCCCTCCCGGATGGGGATTCCAGCCCCGCTATGCGGTACGGATGGGAAAACTCGCGGTAGAAACCGGCTTATTCGAACTCTACGAAGTGGACCGCTGTCATATGCGGCTTACCGGGGCTTCGGCTAAACTGCTGGAGAAGAGAAAACTGCTGGCAGCCACCGATTACTTCAGGGGCCAGTCGAGATTCAAAACCCTCAGTGATGCCCAGATCGAAGAAATACAAGAGGACATCAATACCCGCTGGAAAGGGTATTTCGAGTCAAATAATTCTTGATGGCTTCGCAA
>CAYRCP010000317.1:0-3103 GCA_964422755.1 uncultured Bacteriovoracaceae bacterium
TCCCAAGGATTTTGAATAAGAGTTCTGAAGGAGGAGCACCCTGAGGATAGCGATTCAAGCGGTCCACCAGCTTGGAATAACCTGATTTTATCGTGTTGTGAGCCATGTCAATCTTTCTTGTTTGTAATCAGATAGATAGATAAATATAACACAATACATGGTCAGTCCAGTTAATATTTGGTATATATTCGCCCTGTTCCATATTTATTTAATTATCCCTTCTTCGCCTTCCCTCGGACTGAAACGAACAGCCAGGGTGCGAACCACGCCAAGGGAAAGGATAAGGACACTGTAGCCTGCAAGCGTCTGCCATGACAAATCCCCCTCAGTGTAAAGATCCACAATAAGCTCTCTGATTACGAAGATTATCGCAGGATCCATCATATTGTTGAGACGGATCCTGTGCTCCCTGAAATACTCGACAAAGCTCCTGAACAGTTCGATAATCACCAGGAACGTGAGGATCTCGGTTACAATACCCGCAAATGTGCTGCCGATGGGTCCCCATGTCATGAGAGCATTTACACTGAAAAGGGTTTTGCCCAGCCCGATGACCAAAACAACGATAATGTACACGCCAAGTACGTTGATGATGATCTGCAGAGACCAATTGAACACCTTCTGCAAAAACTTTGTACCTACAAACATTGTGCTATCTCCTTTTTTTGGGGTATTCAATCGCCTACCGGATAACATCCTATTGTTAATTCTATATTAATTGAAGGATGCCATCGGGTAAAGACCTGCTTTGAATTGTGAGCGACATTCAGTCCTCCGGCCCGGTAGGGCAGACAGAGCATCTTCCGGAGTTGTGCCTGAGGGATTAAAAAAAACCTTTTTTTGCCGTCTGAGACTATACTTAAAGCGAGAGGTTGACGATAGGTACTATTGTACCGTGGGCCCTGGCAACAACGGCACGGAAATCAGAAGAACAAGGGGATAAAATATGAGGCTTCTTACACGATCAGACTTTGACGGTCTCGGGTGCGCAGTGCTGCTCAAAGAGGTCGACATGGTCGATGATATAAAATTCGTGCACCCCAAGGATATCCAGGACGGGCTGATCGAAGTGGATGAAAACGACATCCTTGCCAATATCCCGTATGTGCCGGGCTGCGGTCTCTGGTTCGATCACCATTCGAGTGAAAATGAACGAAAATCCTACGGCTACTTCATGGGCATGAGCGATGCGTCCTCACCCAGCGCAGCCCGGGTCGTCTACAATTATTATGGTGGAAAAGACCGGTTTTACAACTCGCATTTTGACGAACTCATCACTGCTGTTGACAAGGCGGACTCCGCACAGTTCACGGCCGACGAAATACTCCATCCGCAGGGATGGACACTCCTGGCCTTTATCATGGATCCAAGAACCGGTCTGGGCCGATATAGAGACTACCGCATCAGCAACTACCAGCTCATGATGGATATGATCGACTACTGCAGCAAAAAAACCGTGGATGAGATCCTGGCAATAGAAGACGTGCAACAACGGGTGAGGCGTTACTTTGAACAAGACAAGCTTTTTCAGGACATGATCAAGGCAAACGCCACGGTGCATGGCAATGTCCTGCTGATCGATCTGCTGGAGATGGAAGAGATCTACACGGGAAACCGTTTTGTACCATACAGTCTTTTCCCGCAACAGAACATCTCGATCCAGGTGATATGGGGGCTGAAGAAGCAGAATATCGTCTATACCTGCGGCCACAGCATCATCAATCCGACCTCAAAGACCGATGTGGGCTCACTCATGCTGAAATATGGCGGCGGCGGTCACAAGAGGGTCGGCACCTGCCAGGTTCCCACCGAGGATGCCCCTGAGATTCTCTCGGCGATCATCTCGAAGATGAACGAGGACGGCTAGCAGAAATACGGCGTTCAGACCTAAAAAACCGTGTGTTCGCTTCCGGACGGCATCTGCCCCCTCACATAGTTCGCAATCATCCAGCTTCAGGTGCAGCAATGCATCTCTCCCTGCGCCCTCAGGGATATTTTCAAGCAGAGAACTTACGCCTGGGAAACAGAATCTCGAACAGGCTGAATCGTCTGATCTTGTTGATGGCATACGGCCTTTTCTCCATGATCGCACGGGCTGCAAGGATTCCGCTTCTCACCGCAGGGCCGATGCCTTCACCCATGTCAATGGTTGCAAGGCCTGCAGCGTCACCGATGATGAATGCATTGTCATACGTTGTCTCTCCGCTATCATTCCTGATGTAATAGCCTAAGCCCTTCGGAGCAAAGGTATGACCTTTGACCAGGGAAAGGTCATCGAGTCTGCGGACAAGCCATCCCCAGTACGTTTTTATATTCAGCCCCTTTTGCCTGAGCTTGAGATATTTTCCTCCGGTGCCAACGTTTAAATAACCGCCCTTTTTAGGCACGTACCACGAATATCCGGGCAGGCCCTTATCGAAGAACCACAGCCGGCACTGCTCATCCGGTATGTCATACGGGAACTCCTCCTCCTTGGTGACAATGAGTGACTTGGCCGCCCGAGGTCGAAGTGAGGTAAAGAAGGTCCTGTACACCGGGCAATCGGTCCCGCCGGCACCCACGAGGTATCTGCAGCGAAAGGCTTCGTCAATGATGTATTTGCCTCGCTCTTGTCTAATCTCTCTGACGCGGTGCTCGCGGAGTGTCACCGTGGATCTCTCAAGGAGCCAGTGATCGAATTCGTATCGTCTGATCGAATACTGGTGCGTTGGAACGGGCAGCCGCAGCCCGAAGACATAGATGTTCAACCTGGTAAAAAAACTGATTGCGTACGGATAGTTGCCCGGGTCAGTTTCCAGGTCATCGAAAACCTGCGGGGTGACCCAGCCGGCACAGAGCTTGGGGCGCGGAAACGTCATTTTATCGAGAAGACACACCTCAATGCCGTTCCTGATCAGCTCCCATGCACAGCTCGATCCTGCAGGCCCCCCTCCCACAATAATGACTTCGGAATCGAACATAAGATACTCGTATCAGATCAGCCGGCATTCGGGCTGTGCCCTGCCGGGCTTGGTCATAACCACCTGCCAGAGCTGTGTGCTGCGTGAACGGAACGCCCCGGCAGAACTGAGCAGATAGTAACGCCACATGCGGTAGAACCGGT
>CAYRCP010000318.1:0-3099 GCA_964422755.1 uncultured Bacteriovoracaceae bacterium
AGGGCCAGGCCTTCCACCACCGCGGTCTTGCCGACACCTGCCTCACCCACGACAATAGGGTTGTTTTTGCGCCTGCGGGCCAGGATATCCACCATCTGACGGATCTCGCGGTCCCGGCCGAAAACCGGATCGATATCGCCTGCTGCCGCCTTAGCGGTAAAATCTTCACAGAAGCGGGCAATCGCCGTGCCGTCTCCTGCGGGGCGCTCACCGGGGGAGGGCTCCTCAGCGGCACTCGGCTGCTCAATGGAGGACTTCGCTATCGCAGAGAACTGGGCAAGCAGAGTTTCCCTGCTGATGGTTGTCAGCAGATCCACATAGTCTCCTGCGGCAAATTGCGCGGGTTTTTGTAAAAATGCTGCCAGCAGAGCGCCTGAGCGTATTCGCTGCGATTCAAAATCAACCGATGCGATAAGCCATGCCTCCTGGAACAACTCCATGAGCAGCGGGGAAAAAACCGGCTTGGAGGCGTTGCCGGTACGAAATTCCTCGATGGTCTGCTCCAGCACCTTTTTTACCTTTCCGGCATCGAGATCAAACTGGCGGAAGATGAGAGGCAGGTCGGACTGGGGATTTTCGAGCAGCTTCACGAGAAAATGTTCAATGGTGACCTCGTAATGGCCCCTGGAAACACACAGCCCTGCGGAGCCCTCCAGCGAACTGGTACAATAGGAATTAAGGCGGCCTAACAAAGATTTAATATCAACACTGATCATAATCTCCTCCTGCTATGTCATGATTGAGGTGCATATACGGCCCTCATCTCTGCCGGTGCCTCACCTGAAAACATCCAGGTGTCCATGCCGAGTGCCGACCACTTCTGAGCACCGAGGCATACCGGAGAAAGCTTTACGGCAGACAAGATACACTCGATTTCATACTTGAGCGGTTCCACCAGATAGAAATTCGTTAAGAAGGTGAGTAGCTCGTACTTCTGACCCCCGGGAACAAATTCCTGATATTGATCCTGCTGCAGCGGGCCTATTTTGATCCGGAATTTGCTCGTTCGATCGAGGATCTCGTTGCCGAGGAAGCTGTCCTGCCCCAATGAACCCCCCGATATTCCGAGATGAAATCTCTGCTCCTCGGGAATAGCTGTCGTGCCCCCGACACAGGGGATAATTTCCAGGGGAATATTCCCCAGGGCATCCTTTAACAATGTCCGCAGCCCAAGAGAAGATCTTGGATACTGGGTAAGGAGACCTGCGTAGCGAATGAGACTATACGGCTCGGAAATGTCCTTCCTGAAGGCCTTCTCGCCGAGCCCCACAAGGCAGAACAGCCTTTCCAGGTACATGGGGTCTCGCTCCTCGACGACCTTGAGGTGCTGTCGATATTTGCTCCAGGATTTGAAGAGCAGCAGGAAAAGACGGTGATTGAAGATATCCAGGAAGTCCCTGGATATTGATTCGTCTAAGGACTCCTCCTCCATGAGATCCTCGGTGTAGAAGACCGGCAGGGGAGAAGATGTGCCGTATAGACCTAAGAAGGCTGTGTTTACCCGGAAACTGCTGTTTTCCCCGTCAAGTTCTTCGATGCTGTCCACATCAGATGAGGGAAAGGCCAGAGAGAGCTTGGGCCGTATCCTGATGTGCCCGGTATCGGTGATGTCGGCAGCACTGCCGTCCTTGGCAATATGTTCAAGCTGGCGCAGCAGGCGGATAACCTGGAAAAAGGAAAACCTGCGTCCATGGCGCAACAGCTCTGTTTTCATATCAGTGGGTGGTCTCCTATCCTGACCGGCCACTGATAGGTGTCGCCTCTCGATATCTCCTGCACGACAAAACGGGTGTAGGTGTTGATCGAGCCATAGGAAGAGAGGAATTCATCGAGCGTGCATCCGAACAGGTAGAGGTCTCCATAGGAGGCGAAATGATCCTGGCGTAATCTCACCGTTATATCCTGACCTCTCATCATGGCCCCTCCGACAATCCTGGAGGCAGGTGATGCCTTGACCTCTTCGATACCTGCTATTCTTTTTTTGATGGCCATGAGGGCTGAACGGTCTCTGGCCGACGGGAAGGTGTAGAGCTCCAGAAGGGCCTTGAGGTTTTGCGCACTGGCAAGGGACAGGTAGTTGAGCGAAAGATGAGACTGCAGCCGCCACAACAGGTTTGATCCTAAAGGAGGAAGGACATATGACGTGGTAGGCCTGATATTCTTAAATTCTACAAATTCGGGAGATGAGCTGGTGGGCACACAAATATCCCCGGCCCGGAGGCTCTCGGGCAGCGTTCCGTTGGTGCACTGCAGTTGCAGGGAAAGGGTTTCTTTGGCGGGCATCTCCTCTCCGGGAGGATATGCCGGAGACAGATACACATTGAGCGTTTCTTCAACAGGTGATTGTTTTATGATCGTATGGTAGACCGGATTTTCCGCGGTTCTCGGATTAAAAAGCTCGAAAGCCGCATACACCTTCTGCTGCGCGGTGCCGTGTTTCAATCCCACCACTTTGTCCACATTGTATACCTGATAATGAGAGGAATTGGTCCCTGTGGGCCGGATGAGATACTCTGTCTTTGTATGATCAAAACGGATCGGGTCGGCTTCATGAGGGAAGATGTTTATGACAGGAGTGGCAAAGAGGACAAAACTTTCTGCTTTTACCTTTGGCGGCGTGAAATGGAAATCATCGAGTTCAAAAGTTATGTCGAAGCGATATCCGTCCCCCTTATCCGTCCAGTGCTCCAACCCGGTAAGATCGAAAAAGAGGAATTTCTCCGGCAGAATAAAATATTCCTGCAGGATCCGGTATCCCGGGAACGAGTTCGAGGGGTAGGGAATAAGAGAGTCTTCATCTGAATAACCCACGGGCTTGAGACACTCACGTGGGAGATCGCAGTCGGCACCGGTGTTGGTTGGAGAGAGCACGATCTTCCTTACATGATTTCGCAGGAGGAGATAGAGATCGGCAGAGGCAGTGGTGTCTCCCGCAAGGTGAAAACGGAGCTTATCCGGAGTCCAGTCGGAGAGCTTCAGGCCGTTCAACTCGAACTGGAGTTTGATGGAGGGTGCTTTTCCCGCGGGCTCAAGAAAGGAAGCCCTAGTGATGCTTAACGGATGAACATCAACCTCATAGCAGGTATGAAAGAAACACGG
>CAYRCP010000319.1:0-3082 GCA_964422755.1 uncultured Bacteriovoracaceae bacterium
GGGATCTACGACAAAATTATCCCCGCCATGTTTTGCAACCGTCGATGCAATGACCCGCAGGCATGAGGCGATCTCTCTCTGGAGATTCCTTACCCCTGATTCCCGCGTGTAGGAACGGATGATATGGTCCACCGCTTCGTCGGCAACGTCGATGGTTTTTTCAGCCAGACCGTTTGCCTCGAGTTCTTTCGGGGTCAGGTAATTTTTTGCGATCTGGAGCTTATCCTCCTGGGTATATCCCTCGATCTCCACGATTTCCATGCGGTCCCTCAAGGCGATAGGTATCGTGTCAACCACGTTTGCCGTGGTAATGAAGAATACGTTGGAAAGGTCGTAGGGGACGTTCAAATAATGATCGACAAAATGGCTGTTCTGTTCCGGGTCGAGTGCCTCGAGCAGGGCGGATGAAGGATCGCCGTGAATGTCGTTGGAGAGTTTGTCGATCTCGTCGAGCATGAATACGGGGTTCGTGGTCCCGGAAAGCTTTATCCCATTGATGATTCGTCCGGGCATGGCACCGATATACGTTCTCCTGTGTCCCCGGATTTCTGCCTCGTCTCTGACACCGCCTAGGGAAATGCGGATGAACTCACGGCCCATGGCCCGGGCGATGGATCTGCCGAGCGAGGTTTTTCCGACACCGGGAGGACCGACAAAACACAAAATCGGGCCTTTGAGATCGCTTTTGAGTTTCTTTACCGAGAGAAACTCGAGGATCCTCTTTTTTGGCCTCTTGAGATTGAAGTGGTCCTGGTCAAGGATGCCTTCAACGTTTACAATATCCAGATTGTCCGTCGACGTTTCAGTCCAGGGAAGATCCAGTATCCAGTCGAGATAGGTCCTGATGGTGACATATTCGGAAGAACCCGCCTGCATGCGGCCAATCCGTTTCAGGTCTTTTTCCACCTCGGGCGCGACCTCTTCGGGAAGCCCCTTTGCTTCGATGTCTTTTTTCAGCTCTGCCATTTCGTCGTCAACATCGCCGGGCGACTCGCCGAGCTCTTTCTTTATGGCCTTGAGCTGCTGTTTCAGATAGTATTCCCGCTGGGCATTGTTGATCTCTCCCTTGGCCTTTTCCGTAATCTTTGAGGAGATCTCCAGAATCTCCAGTTCTTCCCGCAGCGTTTGATACAGGATGGTGAATTTCTCATTGAAATCGGTTTCCTCAAGGATCTGCTGCTTTTTGTTCAGCGGTATGGGGAGGTTCGTGGTGGCTGTGCTCAGCAGCATGACCGGGTTCTTGATCTTGCTGAGATTTGACAAGACGGAATCAAGATTATGATAAGAGAGCCTGGCGAGCTGCTCTAAGGTTTCACTCGTGGACAGCGCCATGGCATAGACGTACTTGTCAGGCTCCAGATTTTCCGACAGGTAGGAGACTCGTGCGTTCAGGTAGGGATCATCAGAGGTCTTTTCCTCGAGAATGACCTTCCTGATGCCTTTTATCATGATCGACAGGTCATTTTTCTTTGTGACGGTGATCTTGGAGATCTGCGCCATGCACCCGACTCGATACAGGTTGTCCCACATGGCAGGATCGATATCCCTGGGCTCTTTCATGCCCACGGCGACCACCGGAGATTTACTCTCATGGAGTTTTTTTATCAGGGTCATGGAAACAGGGTTTGAGACTATCAGCGGCAGCATTCCTCCGGGAACGAGAACTGCATCCTTAAGCGGCAGTACCGGGAGAATCTCAGGATAGTCCTGTTCTTCCAGGACGGGTTGGTTTTCAATGTTCCTGCTGAAAATGGTCTTTATCCAATCCATAGGTTAAATGTAGGTAATCCCTGGCAGAAAGTCAATCAGTGTTGGGAGATGATCCGTCTGAATGGGTATAGGGAGGGAGGTCTGTCTCGTCAGCGATATGGGTTTTTTCAAGGATACTGTGGTGGCCGATGGTGCTTTTCCTGCCGATCCTCGAGTCCCTGATCCAGACTCCGGGCATGATCCTGGTCTGTGAGGCGACTGAGCTGTTGCCGAGGATATGGGTATGAGGCCATATCTCCACATCAGGTTCAACTCTCGCAGTGGGGCTGATCCATACCTGGGAAGGATCGATCATGGTCACGCCTTCTTCCATGATGGTTTCATTGATTCTGCGCTGCATGAGTGAAGCAGCGTGAGCGAGCTGGGAGCGGGAATTGATGCCGTGGGCCTCGTTGAAATCCGGCACAACGTAGGAGACGGCATCATCTGCCATTTCGACGATGTCGGTGAGGTAGAATTCGCCTTTTGCATTGTCAGGAACAAGCCTTGCCACTGCATGAAGGAGAAATTCCTTGTCAATGATATATACTCCTGTGTTTATCTCATGAATCTGTTTGTGCTCGGGCGATGCGTCATTCTCCTCGACGATGGCCCGGACATGGCCGCCACTGTCCCTGATGATTCGGCCATAGCCGAAGGGATCCGGGAGCATGGCCGTGAGTACACCCAGAGAGGCCTTTGAATCCTGATAATTATCCTTGAGATGCATCAGAGAAGATGCATCAATCAACGGCATGTCACCGGGAAGTATGATGACCGTGTCGGCATCAATTCTTTCAAGGATGTCCTTTGTCTGGAGAATTGCATGTCCTGTACCCAGCGGAGGGTCCTGCACCACCTGCGTGATGGAGAATGTATCCATATAGGGACCCACAACCTCCCTGCCATGACCGATGACCCCTATTATGGTGGTGCTGATGCTCTGTGCAAGGCGGATGGAGTAGTACACCAGGGGCATCCCCAGGATTTCGTGCATGACTTTGGGCCTTGCTGATTTTAATCTGGTGCCTTTTCCTGCTGCAAGTATTATGCTACAAGTATTATACATTGTCGTGAAGTGCTATCATAAGCAGGGGGTTTTGGCAACAGAGGATGCTCCAATCCTCTTGTAAAAGAGGCGGCTATTTGTTAAGACAACGTATCGATTTATCCGCATGAAGAAAAGGAGTGGACGTATATGGTCTTAGAATGGATTTTTGGAATGTTCTCGAGTGATCTAGCTATTGATCTCGGTACAGCAAACACATTGGTTTATGCCCGGGATAAGGGGATTGTCCTTTCTGAACCGTCAGTGGTTACCGTGAAGATGGAA
>CAYRCP010000320.1:0-3076 GCA_964422755.1 uncultured Bacteriovoracaceae bacterium
CTCTGTGCATTTAATAAAGACAAAAGAGTTAATTTAATTAATCTTTTTATCTCTCAAAGACGATGAGCATAATTAACTACAAGAGACCGGGATACTACTTGAGCTGAGGATATGACGAATACAATACCATTTCTCAAAGAGCTGCGCATCCTTGTTGTGGATGATTCTGCAGTAGTGCGCAGTGTATTATCAAAGGAACTCCTGCGCTCAGGGATTGAAGTAACCCAGGCTGAAAACGGTCAGCAGGCCTTTGATATCGCACTATGCAAGGAATTCGACCTCATCATTACGGATGTGGAGATGCCCGTGATGGATGGCATAGCATTGTGCAGAAAGCTCAAGTCCAATCCCGGCACAAAGCAAACCCCCATCGTCATACTGAGTTCTCTTGACCGGGAAGAAGATATCAAGAAAGGATACAAAGCCGGGGCATCAACCTACATCTCAAAGGCACAGGCAAAAGAGTCACTTATTGAAACAATCGAGAAAACCCTTCATAAGACAACGTTCCAGCGCGGCCGCACGATTCTCGTTGTGGATGATTCCCTGACCATACGCAAGCTCGTGGAGAAAGGGCTCAAAGAGGTGGGATTCGAGGTGGCAAAAGCGGAAAACGGCCTTGCTGCACTGGAAATACTCGCACAAGAAAAACCCGATCTTATCCTGAGTGATATCGATATGCCCGAGATGAACGGGGAGACTTTCTGTCAGAGGGTTCATGCCGAACCAGCCCTGGCATCGATCCCCTTTGTAGTCATGAGCGCCAACAATGATCGTCCCATTATGCGACGCATGCTCCAGCTGGGTGCGGACGCATATCTGGTAAAGCCCTTCAATATCGACCAGCTGGTCATCACGGTGGAGAAACTCCTGTCGGATAAGCTGCTGATTCTCCATAAAGAAAAGGAGCGCCTCGAGAACGAACAGCGCTTAATCCTCGCCACCATCACCAGTCTCTGCTGTGCACTGGAAGCCCGGGATTCCTATACCCGGGGACATTCTGAAGCAGTATCGGACATTGCCACGAAGATAGCCATCAATATGGGCATGAAACCCGAAGAAGTCGACCTGGTGAAGCTGGGAGGAAAACTGCATGACATCGGAAAGATCGGCGTAGTCGACAGCGTCCTGCTGAAACCGGGCAGACTCACCGATGAAGAGTTTGCCATCATCAAACGTCATCCGGTCATCGGAGCAGACATCCTCCGCCCTGCCCCCAGCCTGGCAAAGATTCTCCCCATTGTCCTTCATCATCATGAACGCATGGACGGCAAAGGATATCCTGATGGTCTCAAGGGAGAAAACATACCTCTGTGGGCACGAATCATGGCAGTAGGCGATACCTATCATGCACTCACCAGCGATCGTCCTTACCGCAAAGGCATGCCCGTCGATAAGGCACTCCAGATCATCGAAGAAGTGAGTGGGACCCAGCTTTGCCCGGACTGTGTGGATGTCTTCCTGAAAATGGAATTATGGGGAAGCATGCAAGAGGAGAACAATCGAGGGTCTGAAGAAGAATTCATCATCAGCGGTAGCAGATGATACATTTGCGGCAAATCTGATCTTCTCAGGAAGAAAGAATTTGCTTTTATATTTTGTTTTGTTTATTACCCTATTAATTCGAACCATGTGAGATTTCATTTATGAAAGGGTCTAAAAGAGAGTTGTAATAATGAGAAGAGATATTGTTCATGAAGGAGCTGAACAGCTCACCTACGAAATCAGGGAGATCGTATCCGTAGCAAATGATCTGAAACGACTGGGCGTTGATATCACCTGGGAGAATATCGGTGATCCTATCGAAAAAGGGGAAAAACTCCCCCAATGGATCAAGGATATTATCATAGAGCTGGTATCCCAGGACAACACCTATGGCTATGTAGCATCCCAGGGCGTCCCAGCCACAAGAAAGTTCCTCGCCGATCAGGTCAACAAGCGGGGGGGCTACCAGATAACCGCTGATGATATCATATTTTTTAACGGTCTCGGCGATGCCGTGGCTAAGATATTCGGTTTCCTTAAAAGAGAGGCGCGTATCATCGGCCCGTCTCCCGCCTATTCCACACACTCATCAGCAGAAGCGGCACATTCCGGGTATGAACACCTCACCTATGAGCTTGATCCGCACAATCACTGGATGCCCAATCTCGATGATCTCGAGAAAAAGATCAGATACAATGACTCCATCGCAGGCATGCTCATCATCAACCCGGACAACCCCACCGGGGCCGTATATCCCCGCGAAATTCTGAAAAAGATGGTTGATATCGCACGCCGCTACAGGATTTTCATGATCTGTGATGAGATTTATTCCAATATCGTCTACAGCAGGAGCAAAACCGCGCATCTCAGTGAAGTCATAGAAGAGATCCCCGGTATGGCCCTGAGAGGAATATCCAAGGAAGTTCCCTGGCCGGGAGCCAGATGCGGCTGGGTTGAGGTCTTTAACCAGGAAAAGCTTAGTTTTAAACGCTATGTGAAGAGTATCATCAATGCCAAGATGCTCGAGGTCTGTTCCACCAGCCTTCCGCAATATGCCATCCCGTTAATCATGAATGATCCAAGATATCAAAAGCACCTTGCGCAACGCAGGAAGTTGTTCCAGGCCAGGGCGCTGGAGGCCTGGAAAATGTTCTCAGGTATTGAAGGCATCATCGTCAACAAACCGCAAGGGTCTTTTTATATGTCAGTCCTGTTCGAAGAGGGGGTGTTGAACTCTCAACAGACACTGCACATTGAAGATCCGAACGTGAAACAGTATATCGAGGAAAAAATCCAGGACGTAGAGGTGGACAAACGCTTTGTCTACTATCTCCTCGGTTCAACCGGGATATGCGTTGTTCCGCTGACAGGCTTCTGCTGTCACATGAAAGGGTTCAGGATCACATTGCTGGAAATGGATGATGCAAAACGCCGATGGACATTTAAAACCATTGTGGACAGCATCAACACCTATATCGCATCCACTCCGAAGGTTGTTGCCTACTCGAGTTCAGCGTTATAGATCCACGCCCATTTTTTTGGTTCTTCTCAGTGAAGCATACTTTTTGGTGTACGCTTATTTCCAAGCCCA
>CAYRCP010000321.1:0-3076 GCA_964422755.1 uncultured Bacteriovoracaceae bacterium
CAGCAGGCTTTGCCCTTTGATATTGCATATGCAACGTCGACCCCGCCGATAGTGGAAATCTCCCGGCACCTGTCTTCTCTGAGAAGGTGTTTTTTCAGGGCATCCTGGATGGCATAAGCCTCAGCAACGGATACATTCCAGGGATGTGTCCTCATGGATAAATTCTAACAGAAGAGGGTTATTGATTGAAGACCGAATCTTCCGGCAGAGAAACTCTGCAGGAAGATGTTCTTTCTGCTCGCATGCGAGCTACAGCAACGCCTCTACCTTCTGCACTAGTTCGTTGGGGAGAAATGGCTTCTGCAGAAAGGCAAAACTCTTGATATCCTCACGTCTTACCACATCTTCTCCGTAACCGGACATGAGCATGATCTTTATTTCAGGAAGGATGGATTGCATTTTCTTTGCCAGCATCATTCCGTCTATTCTTCTCATCACCATGTCGGTAATGAGCACGTCGATGTGTCCTTCATGCTGTCTGGCAAGTTGCAGGGCATCTCCGCCATTCATTGCAGTCAGGATATTGTGTCCTTTCTGTTTGAGTATTTCCTTTACAAGGTCCCGTACCGTATCATCATCTTCTACGACAAGAATGGTCCTGGCCGCAGTGGTAGATGGCTGTACGACCTCAACTTCGGCCTCGGCGATCTTCGGGGTTTCCTGAGAAAACGGCAATACTATCCTGAAAGTTGTACCTGCTCCTTCTTTACTGTCGACAAAGATGGCCCCGTCTGCATCCTTCACAATACTGCTGACTGTCCACAACCCGATACCCTTGCCGGACTTGTGCGGGGAAAAGATAGGATCGAAGAGGTGATCTTTCACGTCCTCGCTCATACCCTCTCCGTTATCCCGAACAGACAGAAGGACATACTCGCCATATGCCACGTTTTTATAGGCGGCTGAATTAGCGCTGCTGATTGTTAACGCTTCGGTACAAATAGCTATCTCGCCGCCCTTTGGCATAGCATCCTGTGCATTGGAAACAAGATGCAGCAGCATTTTTGAAAACTGCATTGGATCTATTCTCACGGTCTTCAGGCAAGGTGCCTTTTGTATGGTCAACTGGTTTTTTCCCTTGACCACATGTTTGAGCAATGCCTCCTGATTGGACAGTTCTTCATTTATATCGACGATTCTGGATTCGGTCTTATGCTCGCGGCTGAAGTCCAGGATCTTCTGGGTGAGCATGGATGCCTGCGATCCGGCCTGACTTATCTGTAATATTTTTGGGTAGAAGGGAGTGCTCTCGTCCATCGTAGACAATAGTATGTCTGAATACCCATTAATGACCGTAAGCAGATTGTTGAAATCATGAGCGAAACCACCAACAATCTGTCCGATTGCTTCAATGCCTGCCAAATGGAGGAGATTTTGTTCGTGGACTTTCTGATCAATTATATCCAACGCCTGATAGTGAAAGAAGGCGATCTTTCCATTTTCGATAACAGGTCTTCCACTGACAAGGAAATGCATGATCCTTCCGTCATTGGACTTCATACGAATCTGGTAAATAAACTCTTTCTTCTGCCGTATGCTTTCCTTCCACAGGTCTAGCGCCTTTTCCCTGTCGTCTTTATATATGTAGCTCAGGATATTCTGCCCGACGATGTTGTCCGGCACGTTTTCCTGACCGAAGAAAAGTTCACAGGCCCTCTGGTTGATCTTTGTCAGCACTCCTTTTTCATCGGTGAGAGCGGATATGGCTGCTGAATTTTCGAATAATTTTTCAAAAAAAGTTTTTTTCGTCGAGAACGTATCAAGCATTGATCGGTTCTGCATTGTATCTACCCCTTTGTTATCATACCTGTATGGACAGTATATGAGGTTGTATCGGAATAAATCGATTCGATAATAAGCAGATAATCAATATTATCAATCATTCAGCGTCTCGATACATACTGTATGGGACACAGGTTGTTGCCGTGGAAAAAGTTGCTTATGTGAGGATATCGGCAAGTACACTGGAGAGTTCATTCATATTGAAGGGTTTATTAAGTTTTGCAGCGATGAGCGGATTGTTGAGTATGTCATGCTTCTCGTGTTGAAAGGAGAAGCCCGAAGAGATAATCACCTTGGTGTCGATACCGATTTTCACCATTTCCTGCAGGGTGTGGTATCCGTCGAGGCCCGGCATGATCATATCCAGTATGATGATGTCGAACCCTTTTCCATCGGTCTTGAGTTTTTCCAGACACACATGACCATTGGATGCCGTATCCACTTCATGCCCTAAAAACTCGAGCATCTCCTTTCCGATATCCCGCAACATTTCTTCATCGTCCACGAGCAATACTCTCGCCTTTGATGATTCAGCCGTCGGGATATCTCTCCCATCAGCAGCCTTTGGATTATCGTTTGACCTGGAGACGGGAAGCAGTATGGTGAACGTGGAACCTTTTCCCTCTTCTGATTGCAGCTGAATGCTTCCTCTGGCATTTTTGACGATATTATACGTAATGGAAAGCCCGAGACCTGTTCCTTTAGTCGTGCCCTTTTCCTTGGTGGAAAAGAACGGGTCGAAAACCTTGGGGAGGATCTCCGGGTTCATGCCGCATCCATTATCGATAACATCTATCTTGACATACTTCCCCACCGAGTCAAGGAGATACTGTCTCTTAAGTTCTTTGTCCACGGTAATGGTCTGGACATCGATGGTGATACAGCCGTTCTGGTCGTCATCTATGGCATCCTTTGCATTCACCATGAGGTTCAAGAACACCTGGGTGAGTTGGGTATGATCCATGTAGACATTGTGTTTTTTATCAACATGGGGAATCTCGATCCGTATATGTTTGGGGATGGACTTGGATGCCATGACCAGCACTTCCTGCAGCACCTGCTGTATGGAGATATTTTCCGGCTTGCCCTCGTTTCTCTTGGTAAATACGAGCATCTGCCGGACAAGGTCCCGTGCCCTGTCTGAAATCTTTTCCAGGGTTTCGATATAGCCGATCTGTTTATCTCTATCCGATGTATACTTTAACATCGCGAGATTACCCGATATCCCTGTGAGGATATTGTTAAAATCGTGGGCAACGCCGCCGGCAAGTTCCCCGATGGTCTCCATCTTCTG
>CAYRCP010000322.1:0-3056 GCA_964422755.1 uncultured Bacteriovoracaceae bacterium
GTATAAATGGGGAGCTCCAGCAAATTTCATCACATCACCCATGCGGGACGGAGTCCGGGGAAAAGATGATGGAAAAAGGGTATGAGGTATAAGGTTTAAGGTCCAAGGTGAAGGAATTGAAAACAGTATTGAAAAACAGTATTCAGAATTCAGGAGCCAGAATTCAGAAGAAAAGATTTTTGGGGCATTGGGGATGAGGTAAAAATAGAATATAAGATATTTTTTATATTTTTAGATTTGCTCGTCTAATAGCCCATATGCAACCTTTTTTTACATAGTAATTGTTGAGAATAAAATATGAAGCCAAGAGAACATATAAAACAAGCTCACGAAAATGCAGTTATTGATAGCTTTCTTACATGGTTCAATTCAAAACATGGAACAAATTTCAAGATTATGGATAAACCAGATCCTCCAGATGCAATAGTACAAGATGGCGATAAATATTTTTGGATTGAACACGCAGATATTTACAGAAGTTGGGAGGAGGCCAGAGAGGAAAGATCAGCCGTAACCCCATGTGAGAATCCTTACGAAAGACAAGAACATCCTATTGGGAATCCAGATAAGAGAACAGCTATTGCCTTTGTTTCAACACTAAACAGCAAACTTTCTAAAGACTCTTATGAAAAATGGCACAATAAATATGGTCAAGGTATTCTGATTCTAACAGAAAGAGATCCTCTATTTAATCAATCCACATGGGAATGTATCAATGAGCATTTGAATTCATCCACATTTGATAATGATAGGAAGTTTTTCAAAAAGATCTTTATGGGTTATCGGTGTGTAATTGGCCTTGATTTCATTGAAGTGGAACTGAAACTTTCCGAACAAGGCACTTCACCGGACGCGGCAGGGCCGCGCCGTTGAGTTTCAGTGTTATGAATAAATGAATATCTTATCCATATCTGACATTCATGGTGATTCGACTAAGAATCTAGAAGAATCTAACGTTGTTAACTAGCTAAACTTACCGTATTATTTGGGAAAAGAAGGGGACAACAAGCATAGGGTCTTGCCTGATAACATTTTCATCATCCCTGCTTATTAATCTGGCATTACAAGACCTGATAACCATATAAAAAGCTTAATGATTCCATCGCAAGAGACGTTGATTAGCGGGACAAAGGGATCAACCCGTCAACAATTGACAAAATAATCTGATATGTTGAAAGTTGAGACCCCAATGATACTTTATTACTGTGAGGGAAGCCTATGAAACATACACTCACGGTCGAGATGGTGTGTGCATCCTTGTTTGTGGGGATGTCCTTACTCTCCATCTTTTGCTACCGACTTGGACGTCGTAGACTGAAAAAGGATGACACTACACCAGAGGTCTCCGGGGCGATCATCGGGGCAGTCTATGCTCTGCTGGGTCTCCTGATCGCATTTACGTTTTCCGGGGCGTATTCGCGTTTCGATGCGCGGCGCCAGTTGATAGTTCATGAGGCTAATGCGATTGGCACAGCTTATCTCCGATTGGATCTGTTGCCGTCTCCTGCCCAATCCTCATTGCAGAGAAATTTCCGGGAGTATGCCGCTTCCCGAGCCGCCCTGTATGAAAAGCTCACCGATATTAAGGCGGCAAGAAGCGAACTTACCAGAACCAACGCACTTGAGCAGGCGATTTGGGCCCAAGCAGTGGCTTCCAGTGCTGGTCCGGAATATCAGTCTGCACGCATATTGCTTCTGCCTGCACTCAACGAGATGTTTGACCTGGTGACTACTCGAACCGTCGCCATACAGACACACCCTCCCAAGCTCATTTTCGTTATACTGTTTGCAATCGCCCTCGCCTGTGCCGGATTGACGGGTTACCGATCGAGTTCGTCTGAGAACCCCGGTCTCTCCTACAACATCATAATGGCCGCCATCACCGCATGTGTCTTGTATCTCATCCTCGATATCGAATACCCGCGCTATGGGCTGATACGCCTCGACACCATAAACCATGTGCTAATCGAGTTAGTGGAAACAATGAAATAGCAGGACAGAGCAACCGGGCTTACAAATTGAGTCGAACCAAAATATGCATGAAAATGGGGTCTGACCAAGATAACCATTTGTAATTCATCAAACTATCCTTGAAAATCACTTTTTTTAAGTTTCTTCTCAGTGAAGCATACTTTTTGGTGTACGCTTATTTCCAAGCCCATTGTTTTCACCACGAAGGACACGAAGAGCACGAAGAAACGTTTAACCACTCTCAGTTACACTTTTTTATTGAAGCTTGTCTAAAGGCCTGTCTTAACAACTGATGACTTTACCCTTGATACTATTGACTTAACTCTACACAGCGTAATCGAAAAGGAGGGATCATAGGGATATGTTCCTTCGTATACTTCGTGCTCTTCGTGGTATGATATCCCTCGGTATGCTCCTCAATGATCCAGGTATGCTTTACTGTGATGAACCATAAATAAGCTTATTATCCTGATGCAGATATCTCTATCATTCCAGAAAATCTATGTTTCCCTAATGTCTCTCTAACTCCGCTTCTCGGTATGGGTTTCGGTCTTACCCTGCCCTGCAGCGATTATTGCCGCACGACTGGCAGGCAAACAATCTTGACAGTTTCACTTCCTGACTGATGGAGAAAAAAGGATGTCCCCCAAAGGTTGCAGGTGACAGCTGTTGTTTCATGAGGATGAGGAAAACGCGGATGTCCCTGACATATTGACATTGGGTCTCTATTCTTTATAACTCTCTATAATGAAACTATCTATTAACGTCACAATTTCTCAGACTCCTAAATGCCCCGAAACGAGAACCTGACATGGATGAAAACGCGCTGCTCAAGCCGATAAAAGTGGGGCAATACGAACTCGCAAACCGCATCTTCATGGGCCCCATGACCCGATGCCGGGCAAACAACACTGAGAACGCCCCTACCCCGCTCATGGCGGAATACTATTCTCTCAGGGCATCAGCAGGGCTGATCATCACGGAGGGGTCCCAGTTATCGAAGCAGGCGGTGGGATACATCAATACTCCAGGCATCCACACTCCGGCTCAAAAGGAAGGATGGAAGCTTTCTACCCGGGCGGTAA
>CAYRCP010000323.1:0-3045 GCA_964422755.1 uncultured Bacteriovoracaceae bacterium
GTGGCGATCGGCAAGGCCCTCGATAAATCCCGCCACACAATCGGAGGCAGACTTTGATATGATTGCCGCCCATTTCTGCAGAATGAGCTCGACGCCTGCTATGCCGAATAGGGAAAGAATCCCGCCGATGATGATATTGAATGCCACGGCAAGGGGGATGGACAAAACGGTGCGGAAAAAGTTGCCGAACACCACCGCCTTCTGGAACCCCCTGAAGGTATTGTGTGTTGATATGTACAGGCCGTTTGCGATTGCCATGACGGTATAGAGGACAATAGGACCGGTGGAGACGGTTACGCCGAACATGCGGTCGAGGATGAGCGTCTTCACAATGTAGTCGAGCAGCGGAACGGAAAACCCCGTAAAAAGCAGGGAATCGGTCAGACGTTCCCAGCTCACATAATCATTCCACCGAAGCAGCGGTGATCGTCGCAACCCGCCTCCGCCCAGGACGGACTGGAGGATATTTCTCAGCCCCGTGATCGAGAACCATATGAATGCGCCAAGATAGGCCAGCAGCCACCAGTCCTTGGTGAGAAAAAAGGTGAGAAAGGCCGGCACGAACCCCAGGACTACCTTGATCCAGTTTTTCAAGGCGCTGTTCAGATATCTCCAGGAGATGCGGTTCCCTGTTTTACCACGCTGAGGCGGTTTGATGTAGAGTTCATTTGATTTTTCCTGGTCAATCCCGCCCAGCGTTACCACATTACCTTCGGGGCCAATCAGGGTGGAGTGGCTTACCATCTCCCAGCTTTCCCGCCGTCTTGTCCCGAAGAATCGCATGCCCGTCAGACGATACGCCCAGGAGGAGAGGACCCCGGACAGGGAACTGCCAGCCTTTCCTGGCAGGTAATTTACCTGAAGATAGACGCCCGTATTGACGGGCACGGTAAGCCGTGAAGCAGCTGATGATTTCTCGATTTCCTGCTGTGCCCGAAGGGGCAGGGTGTCTTTGATCACCATGCCCATACCGTAGAGGTGATGCGAGCGGCCGGCAGAGTCGCTCCCTACACGGCTTTTTAAGCGTGAACCGCGATAGTATGACTGTAATGATTCAATATCGTGCAGTATTTTTATCAGCTTCTCGATTCTGTCTGCCCTGTCTTCATAATACGAAGTCTCCAGTCTCTTGATCACATCGTGTATGCTGCGCTTTAACACGATGACATTACCGTCGTTCAAGGCCCGCTGGAATTCATTTATCTGCTTATAATGACGGTCTTTACCCAGTGAATAATCCTTCAGGTTAAAATTTTCCAGGTGGGTGATCTTTCCCCTGCAGTCATACAGGAGTTCCAGGACATCCTCGATGTTCAAACCGCTGAGACCAAGAGTGATAGAGTATCCGGAATGAAGGCGGTCCAGCTTCTCAATGATCTCCTGTGGCGAGCGCTTGAGGAGATCGGGGACATCGGGATCATCCCTCGGGATGGCAGGATCGGCAATACCGGGATTGCTGGACGGCCGCAGGTACCTCTCCACGATGGCTTCCGAATCAAGATTGTTCATCTCTTCAACGAGACCTGTCAGCCTGTTTCGCTCAGAGTCGTCTGCATCATCATAGAGGTCTCTCATCTCCTTCGTACGTGAGCGCATGGCAGGAAGCATCTTCGTGTGGATAAATTCCGCCAGATGCAGGATGGATACCTGTCCGGTACCGACAAAAAAGAGAAATTCGTTCTCAGAGAGCGGGGGGATGGCAATACCGTAGTTCTCTTCTATGGTGTGGCGATGTCTGGTATTGAATTCCTTGAGGATCGAGAAAACATAGTGCTGCTTGTATCCCGTAACCCTTCGGCCTTCAGCGGTAAACGAGGTAACTGCCGGTTCCTCCAGGAAGCGCAGGTAGTCCTGTGTATCCAGAAGACCCCTTGGGGCCCAGATCAGCTGAACATACCGGTTGCGGAATATCGCGGAGAGCTCGATGCCGATTCTGACCCGTATACCCATGATTTGTGCTGCCTCGAGAAGTTCGGCGGCCACATCGGTGCTGACGTAATTATAATAAATGACCTTGAGTCTCCTGATTCCTTTGATCCAGGCATCCATGATAAGGTGGGTCGGCGTTTTCCGCCCCTTGGTGTTTACATCATGGACATGGTCGTCCGTAGCGATCTGATTCCACTCTTCGGGCATCTCCAGGAGGTGATATTTTTTTAACTGTTTGCGAATGATTCTCGGTTTGCCCGAGGCGGACATTCGAAAATCATGGGCCAGTTCGAGTCTGCAGTGATAATCCCCTTCAGAACGGACCAGCCTTTTCATGATCTGTATGAGCACCCGGGCGGTGTTGTTCCGGAGATGACTCTGGGCGCTGTAGAGCACCTCATCCCGCAATGAACGCAGTGCCCTGAGCCTTTCGGTCGCCTCACCCACCTCCAGAGAATTCAGCAGATCCACCACTGCATAGGCTACGCGCAATTCTCTCGATGCCGCCAGTTCCTTAATGCCGTGGGGATGAAGATAGGGGTTGAGCAGATTTTTGATATACTTTCTCGACGCATCTCTATTGAGAACTTCATTCACGATTACGAGAAGTTCGTGGTCCTCTTTATCGAAAAGGATTTTCGGAATGGATTCCCTCATATCTGAAGTTTCGTTAAATTGGTCCATAGTCTTAAAGATGTGAATATAATAAAACACGGTTGTCAACTTAAATTTTGAAAAACAGGGGGCAGCAGGAAAAAAATAAGGGCAAAGGATAGGATAGTCTGAAAGGGCGCACACGCGAAAAGAGCTTAGGAGGAAAAAACTATTTAATCCTTGGGGGGTTAATTCATCGAAGCCTGTCGCAGATCGTGGTGGTTTTGCGGGTCTGCGGAGACAGTTCATTCTTCCCGCTGTTTTTGATTGCACGGACTGCCTGCGCCGATGAAACCGCTGAAGTGCTCTCATTTCCCCCGAGAAGAGCATGTTTATGGGGAAAATGATCGATGTTCGCCGCATTGCAGCCGTTAATTGCTTGACACACAACGCATCATCTTATATAGATTTTTTCTCTAAAAAAATACGTTGACAATGAGAGGGGGTGTACGAATAACGCAT
>CAYRCP010000324.1:0-3040 GCA_964422755.1 uncultured Bacteriovoracaceae bacterium
GGAGGACTTGGGTTTATCGGTTCTAATCTGGCATTACGCCTCGTGGAATATGGGGCACAGGTGACCCTTGTTGACAGCTTGATCCCGGAATATGGGGGGAATCTGTTCAATGTCGATACCATCAGAGAAGAAGTACAGATAAATTTCTCCGATGTTCGAGACGAGCATTCCATGAAGTATCTCGTGCAGAACAAGGATTATCTCTTCAATCTTGCAGGACAGACTAGCCATCTGGATTCAATGAACGATCCCTATACCGATCTGGAGATAAATGCCAAGGCACAACTGTATATACTGGAAGCCTGCAGATGGAATAATCCCGGAATAAAGATCATATTTGCGAGCACCCGGCAGATATACGGGAAACCGCAGTATTTGCCCGTTGATGAAAAACATCCACTCTTTCCGGTTGATGTGAACGGCATAAACAAGATGGCAGGTGAGTGGTATCATCTGGTGTATAACAATGTCTACAATGTACGCTCCACTGTTTTGCGCCTCACTAACACCTATGGCCCGAGAATGAGGGTCAAGGATGCCAGGCAGACATTCCTGGGCATCTGGATCCGCAGACTGATCGAGGGGGACCCCATATTAGTATTTGGTGATGGATTGCAGCTGAGAGATTATAATTATGTGGACGATGTTATAGATGCCCTGTTAATGAGTGCTGCCTCAGAAAGGGCAAACGGTGAAATATTCAACCTCGGGGCAGCAGGTCCGATCTCTTTAAAAGAGACCGCCGAGCAACTCACCCGGGTGTACGGGAGGGGTTCCTATGAGATTGTTCCTTTTCCGGAAGAAAGGAAAGTCATAGACATAGGAGATTACTACGGTAATTATGATAAAATCATGAACATTCTTGGGTGGAAGCCAAAAACGTCTCTTGCAGACGGCTTCCGTAAGACCCTGGATTTCCATGAACGATTTTCAAAATATTATTGGGGATGAGAAAATGGCTGATGCATTTATTCCTGTTACAAGTCCATGGGAAAACTATCATAGCCACAAAGAGGCAATTACCGCAGCGATTAAGCAGGTACTCGAGAGCGGCCGATATATCCTGGGGCAAGAAGTGGAAGGTTTTGAAAGAGAATTTGCCGATTTTCATGGGGCCGGCCATTGCATAGGGGTGGGCAACGGTACTGAAGCCATTTCGCTTGCTTTGAAAGCATGCGGGATACGTCCTGGTGAAGAAGTGATTACCGTATCGCATACCGCTGTTCCAACGGTTGCGGCAATTGAGCTGGCGGGGGCTGTTCCCGTATTTGTAGATATCGACCCGGATTCGCGGTGTATGGACTACCGGCAGATACCTGCGTGTATCACGGGAAAAACCAGGGCAATAGTCCCTGTGCATATCTATGGTCAACCCTGCCCGATGCCTGAGATCTGTGAAGTTGCCCGGCAGAACAATCTCTGCGTTATTGAGGATTGTGCCCAGGCATGCGGTGCAGAGATATCAGGGAAACGGGTCGGCACATTCGGTGATGCAGCTACCTTCAGCTTTTACCCAACCAAAAACCTGGGTGCTATTGGCGATGGAGGGGCTGTTGTGACAGATAATCCGGACATGGCTGAGAGGGTGCATGGGCTCAGGCAATACGGATGGAATGAGAGTCGTGACGCAAGAATCCCCGGTATGAACTCGCGGCTTGACGAGATCCAGGCCGCCATCTTGCGGGTAAAGCTGCCGTTTCTTCTTGAGGAAAATGCCAGGAGACGACAGATTGCAGAAAAGTACAACAGCATCCTGGATGACGTCGCGATACAATCACCCCGGGATATTCCGGGTACCCTCCATGCCATGCATCTCTATGTGGTTGAATGTGACAACAGGGATGCTTTACAGGACTTCTTGAAACAGAAAAAGATCGGATCTGCTTTCCATTACCCCAAAGCTGTGCATCAGCAGGAGGCATACAGGAAAATCCGTGGATGGGACCATTTGCCGCGCACTGAATTGTTGTACGAGAGAATTCTCTCGCTGCCCATGTACCCTGAGCTTTCTGATGGGGATGTTGAGAGAATATGTTCTGCGCTGTCGGAGTGGAAAGAGTTACCGTAGGCCGGCACCTCATTCATTTCTTTCCTGGAAAACAGAACATATAAACAGGTGAAGATTGTCCAAGACAAGGTGATGAGTTGAACATATGTATCGCGATAGAAAAATTTGACCCGAGCGTTGGCGGGGCGGAACGATACTGCTGGGATTTTGCCCATTTTCTCGCAGGACGCGGCCATAAAGTGGAAATAATCTGCATCAGGGCCAAAGATCCATTACATCCGTCGATCCATATTATTGAGGTGATGTGCCTGCGGTTTCCTCAGGCCCTGAGGCATTTGACCTTTGCCGTCATGCACTATCTGAGGGCTCGATCTCTTCCCGATCATATCCACTTTTGTGTTGGAAACACCTTTTATATGGATGTGTATCAGCCCCACGGCGGCCTTCACCGCGCCTGGTTTGTGCGGGAAACCCAGAGATACAGACCTGCAGCTCGCAAGCTCATACGCCTTATAAAGCGGTTGTCCCTCAAGGACATTGTCCAGCGGTTAATGGAATGGTGGACCTTTGTCATCACAAAGCCCGAGGTTATCGCTATCTCCGAGATGGTATCCGACGATATCCGAACCGGTTTTGCATATCCTGATACAAAGATTCATCTTGTTCCCAATGGTATCGATCTGAGCAAGTTCATGCCGGAGAACCGGCAATATCGGGAAGCAATCAGGCAGAGATACCACCTTGGCACTGACGAGTTTGTGTTTCTCTTCGTTGCACAGAATCTGAAACTCAAAGGATATGATGTTCTTGTTCGCGCCATGTCACAGATGGAGGACATACCCTTTAAAGTGGTCGTTATCGGCCCGGTGGATTCCTCTGACAAAAAACAGGCAAAACACCTTGGCGATAAGATTGTATTTGGCGGCAGGGCGTCGGATATGGAGAAGATATACCCGGCTTGCGATTGTCTCGTGCACCCCACGTACTATGATGCGTGTTCTCTCGTGGTGCTGGAGTCGCTTGCTTCGGGCA
>CAYRCP010000325.1:0-3038 GCA_964422755.1 uncultured Bacteriovoracaceae bacterium
ACCCGTCTGATCGATGCCACACCGAGCATGGAGGTAACCCATAAGGTCTCGGACTTTGAGCAGGGGCGCAACGTTGTTCTCACCGGCACCTGTGATGCACTCATTGTCTTGCCGCGCAATCTGGAACATGACGTGCTCAAGGGCCTTGCCCCCCCTGTCATCAATTACTACGACAACCTGTATCTTCTCCCGGCAAGCCTGATTTCCCGCGATGTTCACCGGGTGGTGGGGACGGTTTCGGCCGGTATCAGCATGCGCCTGTATGCAGCACGCGGGGTAATGACCCGGGAAGCCAAAAAGATAGTCGAGCCGGTCAAGGCAATCACCCGAGTCCTGTTCAACCCCTATACAAACTACATATACTTTCTCGTTGGTTCTTTACTCCCGACCATGCTGCAGATCTTTATCATCATGAGTGCGGTCTACTGCTTTGGGGATGAGTTGAAACGGGGGACTGCCAGGGACTGGCTGGAGCATGCCGGAGGGAGCACGTGGAAGGCGGTGCTGGGTAAGACATTGCCGTCTACCCTTGTCTTCTTTGTGATCGGCCTGTTCATGAACACACTGCTCTTCAATTTTCTGGCCGCACCACTGAAAGGGAGCGCGTTCCTCATAGGACTGGCACTGTTGTTTTTTATTGCGGCATATCAGGCGATAGGGCTGTTCATGGTAACCGTGAGCGCCAATATGAGGCTTTCCTTGAGTGGTGCGGCATTTTTCTCCAGCACGGCATTCTGTTTTGTGGGAATCACCTTTCCCATCTATGCCATGCCCTTGTCGGCCCAGGTATGGGCAGGCATCCTGCCGCTCAATTATTATCTGAAAATCTACATCGATCAGTCCATGCGCGCAGCACCGCCAATCCACAGCCTTGTCTACCTGGGAGCCCTCCTGGCCTTTGTTCTGCTGTTTGTTGTGTGCCTGCCCAGGCTACACAAATTGATGCTCGATGAGAGCTACTGGAGGCGGATATGAAGGCACTGCTCAACGTCTGGGCCCAGGAATACCGGAACATCTTCTCCGATTACGGGGTCTTGCTGATATTTTATGGTGCGGTCCTTTTTTACCCCATCTTCTACCCGATTCCGTATTCCAATGAGGTGCTCAAGGAAACCCCGGTGGCGATTGTGGATCTCGATCAAACAGCCCTGAGCCGCCAGGTAGTGCGCATGCTCGATGCCAATGAACTCATACAGGTGGCATCCCGGGCGACCAGCATGGCGCAAGCACAGCAACAGTTTTATGACAGGAAAGTATACGGTATCATCCTTGTTCCGAAAGACTTTGAGCGCAAGATCCTCCGGGGCGACCAGGGCAGCATCGTCACCTATGAGGATGCGGGTTATTTTCTCATCTACCGGCAGGTGGCTACAGGGATCGCACAGACACTTGGTACGTTATCTGCCGGGATCCGGATCAAGAGGATGTCGGCACAAGGGTTTCTGCCGGAACAGGCCATGGCCGCAGCCATTCCCCTGCCGGTCATATCATACCCCTTGTTCAACCCTTCCGGGGGGTATGCCAGCTACATTGTTCCTCCCGTGCTGATACTCATCCTCCAGCAGACACTGCTCATCGGCATAGGGATGCTGGGCGGCACTGCCAGAGAATATGGTGCACCCCACTATTTGCGTACGAGCCGGAACCGGAACAACCCTGTAGTGTCTCTTCTCCTGGGTAAAGCCGGTGCGTATTTCTCGCTGTACATCCTGCACGCCGTATTTTTTTTCGGGGTACTTTTCAGGTTCTATCAATACCCGCAGAGGGGAGAACTGTTGGTCCTGCTCTGGTTCATTCTGCCCTATCTTCTTGCCGTCATTTTTCTGGGTATGGCCATTGCGAGTCTCTTCAGGGTTCGTGAGGTCGCCATGATGGTGTTGTTGTTTTCTTCAATACCGATCCTGTTCCTGAGCGGTTTTGCATGGCCTGCCGGGTCAATTCCCGGCTGGCTCGTCGTGATAGCCCATCTCATCCCCAGCACTGCAGGCATTGACGGGTTTCTGAAAATATTTCAGATGGGTGCAACATTGCGTGATGTGCTCGGTGACTGGTTTCTGCTCTGGGGGCTTTCGGCACTGTACTTCATCCTTGCCTGGGTTGTCTGGACGCGTCTTTGGCATAAAGAGGCAGGCACTGGCCCGCAGCAGAAGCTGGAACGAGCCGGATAGTTCAAGAACTCAGGCAGGACGAGCAAGATTGGTCGTGAACTGAGGCATCAGGCTTCAGGCTTCGTTTTCAACTACGCCCTGACAAGTCGCTTTCAGCTTCAGGCTTCCCGCTTCGCCTTTGGCTATGCCCGACAAGCCGCGGGGGGCGACAGCTTTTATTAGTTTTGCAAGTGGCTTAAGTATAAAAGATTGACATACATCAATGCATTGAGCCGTTCGATGGGTTATTGTTCCAACAATGGCAGAAGATATCTGCCCATAAACATAAAAGGGAGCTTTGATGGAACTGCTCATATTGTTAGGCGTTTTTGTTTTCTGGATCGTGCTGAATACCTGGATACTCCCGCGCAGCGGTATTTCCACGTGAATGAGCCCGTCTTGCGGGGTCGAGGATCGATCCCATCAAAAAAAAGATAAGTAACAACTCCGGTGGAGAGGCTGAAGGTGCCCTGAAAGAAATGCCTTTGGGGTGCTTTTAGGTATCAGTGCCCCAAGAGCATTTTTATCACAGCCCATTGTTCTCACCACGGAGGACACGAAGAGGATTGGAAGACAAAACGTTTAACCGCTCTCAGTTACACTTTTTTATTGAAGCTTGTCTAAAGGCCTGTCTTAACAACTGATGACTTTACTTGGGATACTATTGACTTAACTCTACACAGGGTAATCGAAAAGGAGGGTTCATAGGGATATGTTCCTTCGTGTACTTCGTGCTCTTCGTGGTATGATATCCTTCAGTATGCTCCTCAATGATCCAGGTATGCTTTACTGGGATGAACCCTATTTTCATATAAATAACCTTCAACGGTTTCGAAGTGATGCAGGCACACCGAAAGAATGAAAGCACACAAGGCCTCCTTGACCCTGTGT
>CAYRCP010000326.1:0-3031 GCA_964422755.1 uncultured Bacteriovoracaceae bacterium
ATGATCATTGTGCCCACAAATACCCCGGGATTCAACCAGCTCAGGAATATCCCGGTCATGGGCGAGGCGGGAACGGATTATACAGGCCATGGGGAGATTCTCTACCAGAACTGCCGGGTGCCGCAGAAAAACCTTCTTGGTCAGGAGGGGCTTGGCTTTGTGATCGCGCAGGAACGGCTTGGTCCCGGAAGGATACATCACTGCATGCGGTGGATTGGCATCTGCAACCGGTGCTTCGACCTCATGTGCTCCCGGGCATCAACAAGGCTTATTTCACCAAATGGCAAGACCCTGGCAACCAAGCAGATCATCCAGGCATGGATCGCGGAATGCGCAGCAGAGATCCAGGCTGCACGGCTCATGACGCTCCACTCGGCGTGGAAGATCGAGAAGCTCGGGGTCAAAGAGGCCAGAGAGGATATTTCCCTGATCAAATTCTATGTGGCAGGCGTCATGCAGAATGTCATCGACAAGGCCCTGCAGGTGCACGGCGGTCTGGGGATGACCGACGATGTCATTATTCCCTGGTACTACCGTCATGAACGGGCCGCACGGATCTACGACGGGGCCGACGAGGTGCACAAGATGTCGGTTTCCAGGAGGATCCTTAAGGGCTACGAAGGCAGAGATGTCCGATAGAGACTGCTGGCAGGAGAGGCACCTTGACATTTGAAGCATTCAAAAAGCTGATTCAGCTCTCCAAAGAGGACATCTGCCGGGAGCTGTTCATAAAGAATCGTGACAGGATCAAGATCAAAAAAGAGAATGTTGCTGTTAAGAACCTGGTAAAGATTTTTGATGCAGCCCTTGCCATAAGTAACGATAAGGGCTTTTCCGCCATGAGCCTGAGGGATCTGAGCACGGAAACAGGGTTGAGTATGGGGGCGCTGTATTCATACATATCGAGCAAGGACGATTTGCTCAATATGCTGCTGGAGCAGGGCAAGGTTGTGATTTTCCGGATACTCCTGGAGCAGGTAACCACGAGCACGAATTCCGGGGAAAAATTGTGGTCAGCTGTCAGGACACATCTGTACCTGAGCGAGGTCATGCAGCCCTGGTTCTATTTTTTTTACATGGAAACCAAGAATTTCAGAAAAGAAGAGCATAAAAAGGCAATAGAAGCAGAGCTCTTTACAGAAAATATTTTTAAAGAGATCCTGGCACAGGGGGTATCTACGGGGGCGTTCAGTCCGGTGAACTTAGAACTCACCTCCGCAATCATCAAGGCCATGCTGCAGGACTGGTACCTGAAGCGGTGGAAGTATGAGAGGCGGGGAGTTTCCGTGGATGAGTATGCCGGTTTTCTCGTAGAGGTGCTGGGGTCGTATTTACATGTATAAGGGGGGGAACATGGATTTCAATGACAAGCCTACAGCGATTCGACAGGGAGAAGAACTCGATAGCGTAAGGGTCGAGGCGTTTTTAAAGGATACCATACCCGGGTTGTCCGGGAGTCTCACCATCGAGCAGTTCCCGAGTGGATTCTCCAATCTCACCTACCTCATCAGGGTGGGTGGCACTGCCCTTGTCCTGAGGCGTCCGCCATTCGGCCGCAAGGCCAAGAGCGCTCATGATATGGGAAGGGAATACCGGATCTTACGTGCGCTGCATCCCGTCTTTCCCTACTGCCCAAAGCCGCTTGTCTACACAGAGGATGAATCCGTCATGGGCTGCCCGTTCTATGTGATGGAGCGTATTGACGGAATTATTCTGAGAAAGCATCTCCCGAAGGGACTTACCTATACACCCGGGCAGATGCGCACGCTGTGTGAGAATCTTCTCGACGTGCACTGCCGGCTACACGCCATCGACTATAAGGAGATCGGGCTGGAGGGTTTCGGGAAACCGGATGGATACGTGAAAAGACAGGTCCAGGGGTGGTCCGGCAGGTACCGGGCGGCGAGAACCCCGGATGCGCCTACCTTTGAAGACGCCATGCTCTGGTTTGACGAAAGAATGCCTCCCGATTTCCCAAGGCCTTCCATTATTCACAATGACTACAAGTTTGATAATGTCGTGTTGAACCCGGACAACCCCCTTGAAATCATAGGGGTGCTTGACTGGGAGATGGCAACTATCGGCGACCCGCTCATGGACCTGGGAAGTTCTCTGGGATACTGGGTTCAGGCGGATGATTCGCCCGGTGTCCAGGCAGCCGGGATGCTGCCGACCTATCTTCCAGGGGCGCTCACCCGTGCAGAGCTGGTGGAGAGGTATGCGGAAAAAGCCGGTATCACCATCGACAACTTCGACTTTTACTACTACTTCGGCATCTTTCGTATCGCAGTGATCATGCAGCAGATCTATTACCGGTTCTATCATGGTCAAACCAAAGACGAGCGTTTCAAGGTGCTGATCTTCGGAGTACATATCATAAACGATGAGTTTAACAAGGTAATCAAGGCAGGTGCTTGATTGGAATCAATGGAGAGAGGAAGGGATTAGCTCCCCTCCTCCTCTGGCAGCGTAGAGCGCTACTTTGTCGGATACATCGAGTCGATCTGTGCTGCGTATTTCTGGTCGATCACCCTCCTCTTGACCTTCAGGGTGGGGGTAAGCTCTCCCGTCTCCTGCGCCCATTCGGCGGACATGAGCGTGAACTTCTTGATTTTTTCCACCTGTCCGAGATCGGCGGTCGTCCTTGCGACCTCATCTTCAAAGAGCTTTATTGTTTCAGCATGTTTTACGAGTGCCTCATGGTCGGTGAATTCGATCTTGTTTTTTTTGGCCCAGGCCTCGAGGTCTGCAAAGGCCGGCACGATCAGCGCGGAGAGGTATTTCTTCTTTTCTCCGATGATGGCGACCTGTTCAATGAAGGGGGAGGCCAGGAGGGTTTTCTCTATGTAGAGCGGGGCAATATTCTTTCCTCCGGCAGTGACGATGATCTCCTTTTTCCTGCCCGTGATTTTCAGGAATCCGTCTTCATCGAACTCGGCGATATCGCCGGACTTGAAGAACCCGTCTTCGGTAAAGGCCTGTCTTGTAGCTTCTTCGTCCTTGTAGTAGCCAAGCATCACCTGCGGTCCCC
>CAYRCP010000327.1:0-3031 GCA_964422755.1 uncultured Bacteriovoracaceae bacterium
AAAGGAATAACCTTCATCCCGGCCAGCGGTGCAACTGCCAGGATGACGACGGCAAGCGCCGAAAGAATGGCAATGATGGTGGTCTTGCTTATCTCCCCGGCTTTCATAACATCCCTTCCGGTACTATGATGGATTTTCCCGTGTCGGGATGTTTCATGAGCACAAATGTCTTTTCATAAATGTGCTCGAGTATCTCTTCGTTCATGAACTCCTCTGCGCGTCCGCTGAAAGCGACTTCTCCTTGTTTCAGCGCCACTATCCGCTCACTTATCAATGCCGCAGAGTTGATGTCGTGTGAAACCGAAACAATGGTACACCCTCGCTTTCGGTGCAGGGCAATCAGCAGTTGCTGGATCTGTGAGACATGCCTGGGATCGAGAAACGTGGTGGGTTCGTCCAGGAGCAGAATCTCCGCTCCTTGTGCCAGCGCGGCTGCAATCAGGACCTTCTGTTGCTCCCCTCCGCTGAGCGTTCCGAGGGCCTGCCGGGCAAGGTCCTCGATCCCGGTCAGCGCTAACGCTTCACGTACCGCCCTCTTATCCTCCCCGTTTCCCGAAGAAAACGGGCTTGCATAGGCATATCTTCCCATCTTGACGAATTCCAACACACTGAAGGGAGCAATCAGGCCATTGGCCTGGGGCACATAGCTGATGAGTCGTGCGAGTTCCCTTTGAGAATAAGCCTCAACAGGTTTACCGGCTATTTGTATGGTCCCGGTTCCACCACGCAGTATCCGGTTCAAACACTTGATCAATGTGGTCTTGCCGGCTCCATTCGGGCCGACAATGGTAAGATATTCTCCCTGGCAGACGTCGAGGGAGATATCATGCAGAATCGGCTTACCTCTGATGGAAAAAGAAAAATTGCTCACCTTGATAAGATTGTTCCTCGGGCTCATTCCCACCTCGCTTCCGGATAGATCACGCGGGCCATATGCTCCAGGATAAGGATGAATCGCGGGCCGGGGATGCCCACATAATCATCGCTGAAGACATGGACCCGGTTGTTTTTCACCGCATCCAGCCCGGAGAGGCTTTCCCATTTTTCCAGGGTCATCTTCTCATCCAGCGATTTTGTGTCGAGATCGGGAATAATATCGATGATGACCGCAGGGTTCAAACGGAGGATGCTCTCTGCGGCCAAAACAGGATAGCTGATACTGCCGTCGTATACATTCACGCCGCCTGCCATGGAAATCATCTCGTCATAGAACCCTCCCTTACCCGCGATGTAAACGTTTTCAATGATTCTTGATCCCGCATCCAATCCCAGCGAGACCATGACCGTCGAAGGGCCCAGTCCCCGGGTCTTGTTCGAAATGCACTCTATCCTGGAGCGGATATCTCCGGCGATCTCCTCGGCTTTCCCTTCCACACCGCAGGTTTGTCCTACAATCGAGAGCGAACTGAGTATCCCCGACACATCCCCATGGTCCACCACCAGGAAATTCAGCCCGGCCAGATCCAGATACTTCTTTGCCTGAGCCTGATCCTTCATCAGGATCACGAGATCGGGCCTCAAGGACAGAATGGCCTCAAAGTTCGGATTGTAGCACCCGCCGATCTTCGTCCTGGTCGTTGCCTGCGGCGGATAGTCGCAGAAATCGGTCACACCGACGACCCGGTCTCCCAGCCCCAGTGCAAACAGGACCTCGGTGATGCTGGGGACGAGCGAGATAATTCGCCGGTATTCTGCATGGTCACATGAACCGGATTCAGCGTGCCCGCCTGTGCGTCCGGCCTGGGGATCAGGCATGGCGGTTCTGGCCAGAAAGCTCCCGCCAAAGGCCATGCCGATGATCAAACACAGAATCATGCTCCGTCTCGTCAAACGCTCTCCTCCTCAGTCATCGAGATCAAACCGGAATGCAATACGCTTCGTGGATTCTACGCTTCTGCCGCCTATCCTGGCCGCGATAAATCTCGCCCTAGCCACGGCCTTGAGTGCGGCTTCGTCAAGGCGCCGGAATCCACTGGAAGTTACGATCTCGATCTTTCCGGTTCTTCCATCGGCAAGGACTTTTATAGAGAGCACCACCGTGCCTTCCTCCCCGTGAATTCGTGAAAACCGGGGGTAATCAGGCTTTGACAACCCGACAGCCGATGCAGCAACTTTCACTCCCTGCTCCCTGATATCACCGTCGTTGTCACTGGTGCCCAAGGCAGCTCCAACCTCAGCCGGAATCGGTTTTTGCTGCAGCTGGCGGCTTACTCTAACATCCTCCTCATAATCGACAATCTGCTCAGCCTCCTGATCCTCTTGCTGCACACTATTCTCATTCAGCAGTACAGTTTCTTCGATCTGTGGTGCAATCTTCAACTCCGGAGCATCCGTATTCGCCCTGGCTGAAGGATTCGATGCCGGGGTCTTATTCTCACCGGGTGTTTGCACTAGCTCCGATATCGCATGCACAGGTTGTTTTTGTTTTCCGGTCATACTCTTTCGCACCCGAACATCGGGCACATCATCGTTCGGGATGGTATGCGATGCGCGTGCAAGCGAAGTCACTATGTTGAGTATGACGGATGATGAGCCTTTTTGGGGGATAATTTCTGCGTCATGGTTCATAGTGCCTGATGAAAAAACCAGAGCATGAACCATGACCGCAATGATGAAAGGCACGATAAAATCTACTAACGACATTACGGCTCTTGCCTGCATTCAAACGATACTTCATCAACGCCCTCGGCCCTGAGCAGATCCAGTACCCGGACGGCAACCCCGAGATCCGCCTTACGGTCGCCGTTGATGAATACCGGGATATCCGTTTTTCCGCCTGCATTGGCCATGACTTCATCCACGAGTCCGGACAGTGCAACCGGTGTATTGCCCACAAAAACCGTGTTGTCTTTTGTTATGGTGATACTGACATAGTCTTTCCTGTCCACCTGTGCCGTTGATGCTTCGGGAAGTTCCACAATAAGGCCGCGGTGAACCACCATGGAAAGCATTGCATAGATGAAGAAGACCAGCAGGAGAAAGACCACATCGATGAGCGGAAGCATCTCCACCCGTGCCTTCTTGTTTTCAT
>CAYRCP010000328.1:0-3010 GCA_964422755.1 uncultured Bacteriovoracaceae bacterium
TCAGGTTCAATGACTATCCGGTGCTGATCAAACAGGACCACCTCTTCCCGAGCGCATCGTATAAAGACCGTGGCGCATCGGTGATGATCAGCAAGGCCAGAGAGCTCGGGACAGCATCCGTGGTGGAAGACTCTTCCGGCAATGCAGGGTGCGCTGTTGCAGCATACTGTGCAAAAGCAGGTATCAGCTGCGAGATATTTGTACCGCAAGACACCTCGAAAGCAAAACTCGCCCAGATCCAGCTCTACGGTGCGATACTGAACAGGATCCCCGGCTCCAGGCAGGACACTGCTCAAGCCGTCCTGATGGCTGCACAAGAAGCGTATTATGCCAGCCACTCATGGAATCCTTTTTTCTTCCAGGGCACCAAGACATTCGCCTATGAGGTGTGTGAGCAGCTCGGGTGGAAAAACCCCGATACCATCATTCTGCCGGCAGGCAACGGCACCCTTGTGCTGGGTGCCTATATCGGGTTCACAGAGCTCAGGACTGCAGGGATCATCGAAAACATACCAAAGATCATTGCAATACAGTCAGCGAGCTGTGCGCCATTATACAGGGCATTCCACGAAGGTCTGAAGGAACTGCCGCCTGTCCGGACAGGGGATACGATTGCAGAGGGAATCGCCATTGCAGACCCCATACGGGGTACACAAATTCTCGAAGCAGTAAGGGAAAGCCACGGGAGTTTTCTTATAGTCAATGATGCTGATGTGATAGCGTCGCTCAAAGAGCTCGGCAATAAGGGTTTCTGCATCGAGCCTACATCTGCAGCAGTAACGGCAGGCATCGGAAAATACCTCGAGTCTCTGCAGACAGATGAGGTAATCGTCTCTGTATTTACCGGACACGGACTGAAATCGACGGAAAAAATCATAAAGGTGGTGTCATAATGTTAATCTCGCCGGAAAAAGAGCAGGATATCCTCGCAATCAGGAGGCTCAATAAAATCGCTTTCGGACAAGAGGGAGAAGCAGACCTGGTGGATACCCTGAGAGACCATGGAGCGATTACGCTGTCGCTGGTAGCGCTTGAGGACGAACGCGTTGTCGGACATATCCTGTTTTCGCCGGTCACCTTTGAGCCCGAAAGCCCGGCCGTAAGGGCTGTGGGGCTTGGTCCCATGGCAGTGCTTCCCGAGCACCAGAACACGGGTATCGGTTCCCGGCTTGTTCGCTACGCTATCGACGAACTCAAGAAGCAGGGCTTCGATCTTATCGTCGTCGTAGGACATCCGGCTTATTATCCCCGCTTCGGTTTTGTCCCTGCCGGCAGATATTCCCTGCAGTGCGAATTCGATGGTGTGCCGGACAATGCGTTCATGGTCCTTGTTATCAACGATGATACCGATCTCGATACCCTGCGGGGGGTTGTGCACTACCGGACGGAATTCTCTCAGTGCATGTAATCAGATCCTTTATCCGGAAAATCATGCTCATGGACAAACATGTATGCCCGTGGTGGCTGGCATACACCTTTGACAACCCTGTTCGCAGGCTCTTCCACAAGCAGGATACCATCTTCACGAGCTACCTGGAGCAGGGCATGACCGCAATCGACATCGGCTGCGGCATGGGATATTTCTCCATCGGTATGGCCCATATTGTAGGTGCCGGCGGCCGTGTTATCTCCGTGGATATCCAGCAGCAGATGCTCGATGTGGTGATGAAGCGGGCCGGAAAGGCCGGTGTTGCAGACAGGATTCAGCCCCACAAATGCCGGGAAGATTCTCTCGCCTTGTCCGCCCGGGCGGATTTTGTGCTCACGTTCTGGATGGTTCATGAAGTACCTGATATCAGGAGACTCATGAAAGAGATCCACACGCTTATCAAACCGAAGGGGAAATACCTGCTGGCAGAACCGGTTATCCATGTAGGTGCTGCGCGCTTCGAGGAGATATCCGCTTTAGTGCTGCAAGCAGGCTTCCACGTGATAGACCGGCCTCGAATTGCCATGAGCAGGACCTGCGTATTTGAGAAAGACTGACAAACCTGCTAAAGAATAAACATCTATGAAGAACCAGCAAAAGGCATACCTGTTCGGGATAGCGACCGTGCTGCTGTGGTCCACAGTGGCGTCTGCATTCAAGCTCTCGCTGAAATATCTCGACCATGTACAGCTGCTGCTCTATTCCACCGTGGTCTCCATCCTGGTGCTGAGCGGGATTCTCATCGTCCAGGGCAGATTCAAGACCATCTTTTCCTATTCAAGGCAGCAATACCTGCAATCGCTCAGACTCGGTTTTATCAACCCCTTTCTCTACTACCTTATCCTGTTCAAGGCATACGACCTGCTCCCCGCACAGGTCGCCCAGCCGCTCAACTACACCTGGGCCCTCACCCTGGCATTTCTGTCCATCCCGCTTTTGAAACAGAAAATCGGGATGAAAGAGATCATTGCAGGGCTCATCTGCTATTCGGGCGTTCTCATTATCTCAACTCATGGCGACATCGGCAATCTCAGGGCATCAAACCCGCTGGGGGTAGCCCTGGCGCTCGGCAGCACCATTATCTGGGCACTCTACTGGATCTACAACACAAAGGATGACCGGGACCCGGTGGCGAGTCTTCTGCTGTGTTTTCTCTTTGGTCTGCCGTTTATCTTGATCTACTGCCTGATCTTTTCAGATATCAGGGTGACCAGCCTGCAGGGCCTTATCGGTGCGGCATACGTGGGGCTCTTTGAAATGGGCATTACCTTTGTGCTGTGGCTCAATGCGCTGAGGCTTTCTGAAAACACCGCAAAAGTGGGCTACCTGATTTTCCTCTCCCCGTTTCTCTCCCTGATCTTCATCCACGTTTTCGTGGGCGAGGACATCATGAAATCGACCTTCATCGGCCTCGTGCTCATTGTAACCGGCCTTGTCATCCAGCAGGTCAAAACATCTCAGGAAAGATGATGGCTGTATAACTCATCATCTCTGTGTGGGCAGATAAAAGCAGAAACAGATTTCAGATGCGATCCTTTTGTTTTCGCTTTATTCCCTGCCAGGATGGATTAAATTCATCTA
>CAYRCP010000329.1:0-3009 GCA_964422755.1 uncultured Bacteriovoracaceae bacterium
TCGCCAACCTCTCGGCACGGGCAGGTCGGAAATTCGAGGCCGCATCACTGGAGAATGACATGGCCAGGGCATCCATGGTCAGCGGCGATGCAAACCGTGCCATACCACACCTTCAGACAGCGGTGAGCTATCTCATCGATAGCCAGGGACAACCCGAAAGCGACTCTCTGTTCATATCGGTAGTGCTGGATCTCTCACACACCTATCACCTCATGGGCAAAGGATATGCGGATATCCCTCAATTGCTCGATATGGCCCATATTGCAGCAGAACGCCTTGGGGACAAACGTTCCCAGGCGCTGGTCAGCCTCCATGTTGGAAGATTTTTCTTTCTCAGCGACCGTCTTACCCATGCACTCGATATTCTCTCCGAAGGGCTCCGGAAGGTAAAAGAGCTCGGTGATGACGATATTCTGTCACAGTCTGCTGAATTCGAAGGCCTCTACTACTACCTGCAGGGGAAGTATCGGGAGGCAGCAGAGTTCTTTGCCAAGGCCAGTAACGCTGTTCCTGAGAAAAACACCGAGCTCTTCAACATCTTTCTTCCTTCCAATCTGGGGTATTCCTATACTCTGCTGGGACAATTTCATCAGGCTATCGGAGTCCTGGACAGCAATCTGAAAAGGGCCCAGATCTGCTCAAAACCTTCCCTTGCAATCCTCTTTCGGTCGAGCCTGGGCACGGTACTGCTCATGATGGGAAAAATGGAAGAAGCCTTCATCCAGCTGAAAAAGGCAAAACAGGAGGCTATTTCTCAAGGAAATAAAAATGCCCTGTTTTTTACCCAGCGGAGTATGGCCTATTATTTTTTTCTCAAGGATCGCATGAAAGAGTCCTATGATCTCATGGCTTATGCCATTCAGTCAGCCATCGACGAAAAGGCCATATCTCATCAGAACACCTGGCCCTGGCTCCTGACCATGCTCTATACGTACCATCAATTGGGCTTTGCCCCTATTAAAGGCCTGGATTTCGAACAGGAAATGGAAAAGTCACTCAATGGCCCCAATGTCCTCCTGCGCGGAGTTGCCTTGAGAATCCGCGCCCATCAGACCATGCTTGAAGGTGATGAAATCACCACTGTCCTTCCTCTCCTCATAGCCAGCAAATATGATCTCGAACTTTCAGGCAATCCCATTGAACTGGCAAAAACCCTGGTGGAGATGGCCCGTCTTGAACTCCCTGCAGGCCAGCATGATAAAATCCGTCACTATGTGCTGTATGCCATGGAACTGACCGCGGGGTATGATCGTAAGTTCATACCGGCAGAAATGACATCCCTGGTAACCTGCGAGACGGATGATCACATTTCACCAAAGACCACCGCGGATCGTTTCATAGAGATGATGCATGAATTTCTTCCAATCCACGAAAATCAAGAACTGTATTCACGCGTCATTCATGCTACCTGCCGGTTTTTCGGGGTCGAACGCGGCGGACTCTTCTGGTTTACACCTGATAAAAAGAAGGTCCACCCTGCTTTGCGTGCATCCTACAACCTCACGACCATTGAGGTAAACGACGAGAATTTCCGATCGAATATGGGGCTCGTCCTCAAGACCTATCAGAACAATCAACCGCTCATCATCAGGCCTGACCAAGCCAGATCCAAGGCCGATAAGGACAAGAGAACCTTCATTCTGTGTCTTCCCCTGGAAATCCGTGGTGCGGTTCAAGGTGTGCTGTATCATGAAAACTCGTACCTCGAGGGGTCCTTGCCTGCCATGGATCGTGCTCAACTTGTCAAGATCATGCATTATATCAACAGGTATTTCGAACAGATCGAGAAATATTCGCTCATGCTGGAAAGTCGATCAAATCAGAATATCATGCCTGGGCTGCCATCATCTTCTCTAAAAGATAGTGAGGAAATCAAGGCTGAAAGCCATGTCATGCTCGAAATCCTTGCCAAAGCAGACAATCTTGCGGTCACAGACGCCCCTGCCCTCATCCTTGGCGAGACAGGAGTCGGCAAAGAGCTTCTGGCCCGCAGGCTTCATACAAAAAGTCACCGCTGCTCGCAGCCCTTTGTGGCTGTTGATCTCCCAAGCATCCCGGAAAACCTTCTGGAAAGCGAACTTTTCGGCCATGAAAAAGGAGCATTCACCGGAGCGGATGGGCGCAAGCTGGGCAGAATCGAGCTGGCCAATAAAGGAACCCTGTTCCTGGATGAGATCGGAGAAATACCCCAATCGGTTCAGGTCAAACTTCTGCGGGTGCTGCAGGAAAAAGCTTTCACTCGAATTGGTGGCCGTAATCTTATCGAGGCTGATTTCCGTCTGGTGGCAGCAACCAACCGGGATCTCGCCCATGAGGTTGCTGCTGGAAATTTCCGGGAGGACCTGTATTACCGACTGAATGTCGTAGAGCTTCTCCTACCGCCATTACGTAAGCGGTGCGATGACATAATCCTCCTGGCGAACTTCTTCCTGCAGCAATTTTCCCGAAAATACCAGAAGGAAAGCCTTGCGTTGTCCGCCACGGACGTGAACCTCATCACGGCTTATCATTGGCCGGGAAATGTCCGGGAACTGAGGAATGTCATGGAACGGGCGGTCATCCTGTCTACAGGAGCTCGTCTTGAACTGACTCATCCCATCGAGAGACAGGGATCACTTGAGGCCATGTTCACCCATCTGCCTACAATGGACGAGATGCAAAGCCAATACATACATCATGTACTTCAAAAGACCGGGGGACGTATTGGCGGCCCAGGTGGCGCCGCTGAGATCCTGGGCATGAAACGCACCACGCTGAACTCGCGAATAAAACAGCTGGGATTGAAATAACCTTTGGCGTGCGGGTTAATGTCTTTTCCGATAAACTAACTGCCCTGACGAAATCAATGCTCTCTGTCGCTAAACAAGTTATCCTGAGAGCCGAGCAATTATATACCGGCGGTCTTATCCTTGAATTCATCAAGGGTTGCTGCAATGATAGCGAGCTCTTAAATCAAACTGTTTCCTCCTGATTACGAATGGCGAAATGGAGCGAAACACATTTGTATGG
>CAYRCP010000330.1:0-2999 GCA_964422755.1 uncultured Bacteriovoracaceae bacterium
CGGTCTATAAGAGCCTCGATGAGCTTCCTTCACCAGTCGATCTTGCCATCATCGTCGTAAAAGACACTCTGGTACTTCAGACCATTGAGAAGTGTGTGGCTGCGTGCATCCCCATGGGCATTGTGATCACCGCAGGATTCTCGGAGACCGGTGAGAAAGGGGCACACCTTGAGCGCGAGATTGTGGAAACCGCCCGAAAAGGAGGCATGCGGCTTATCGGGCCCAACACCATGGGCGTCTTCAGCGCTCACCCGTCCATTATGCAGGCCCTCATGGGCGCCATGCCCCTTACGCCCGGTCATGTCGGGCTCATTGTACAGAGCGGCAATCTCGGATCATCACTCTCCTACCGGTTTTTGAGACGGAATATCGGCATAAGCCGGCTTATCAGTTCCGGCAATGAGGCTGATCTCACCCTTGAAGATTTTCTCGAATATCTGGAAGAAGATCCTCACACGAGCATCATCTGCCTCTATGTCGAAGGCCTGCGTGACGGGAAACGCTTCTTTGATGCAGCACGCAGGATCTCGAAGAATAAACCTATCCTTCTCATGAAAGGCGGCCGCACAGAAATTGGGGCAAAGGCCGCCATGTCGCACACCGGCGCTGTCGCGAGTAATGATGAGATATTCATGGCAATGTGCACCCAGGCCGGGATCATCCGGGTAGATACCATGGACGAGATGATCGATGTGGCCGGCATGCTGAGCGGACAGCCTCTCCCCGAAGGAAACAGGGTCGGTATCATCACCATGGGCGGCGGATGGGGCGTCATTGCAACCGATATGTGCACATCAAACGGCCTTGTGGTTGAACCGCTCCCGGATGCCGTTATTCAAAAGCTCGATCATATTCTCCCCGCGTATTGGAGCAGGGGAAATCCCATCGATCTTGTTGCTCCGGCCCGGGTTGAGGTGATCTCGGACACCGTGGGGATCCTCATGGAACACACTTCGATAGATGCCGCTCTGGTCATGGGCCTTGGATACATGACGCTGCGGGCCCGGGGATGGCTCCTGTCCGACGTCATTCCTTCCTCCGCGGCAGGAGAGCCCGCCGGACAAATGATCGCTGAAGAGATGAAACTGTTCCGTCTCCTGGTCGATCTCAGGGAAAAGTACAACAAACCCATTGTTCCGGTTGTGGATATCATGGCATTTGATACGGTCATGGACGACCATCCTCTGAGGTTTCTCGAGGACAAAGGCATTATGGCCTACCCTTCCCCTGCGCCTGCCATCAGGGCGCTGGCAAAGGTCATGAAATATTCCGGCAGAATTGACCGCTCTTCGTTGAGCACAACCCCGCCGGCCGGCACAGCCACTCCCAGGATATGATGAAAGCACTGACGGGTTTTTTGGGTTTCTTCTTTGCCGCAAAGATCCTCAGGAGGCGCATGCCGCTTCTGGCAAATTTCAAGCTGACCTACCAGTGCAACCTTAAGTGTTGCGGATGTCCCTTTCATCTTCGATCGCATGAGGAAAGCGCATCCATGAGCTGGATCAAGGCATGTGAATGCATTGATCGTCTGAAGAACATGGGCTGTAAGATCGTGATCTTTGAAGGAGGAGAACCGCTCCTGTGGAGTGACAACAACAGACGATTCTCCGATCTTGCACGCTATGCAAAAAAGCACTTTATCTGTGTTGGGGCTACAACCAACGGTACGCTCGGCCTTGATGTACCGACAGACGTCCTCTGGGTAAGCATAGACGGGCTCAGAGATACCCACAATGAGCTCAGGAGCAACTCGTATGAGGACGTGATGAACAATATCAGAGCTTCCGGGCACCCCAGGCTCTTTATCCATTTCACGATGAACCGGAAGAACTGGAGAGATCTCGATGAACTGACAAGAATCCTGTCCGCTATGGAACAGGTGAAGGGAATCACCGTTCAGCTGTTCTACCCGTACAACCAGGGTGAAGAGCACCTTGCCCTGTCAAGCCGGGAGAGAAAAGAAGCACTCATGCATGTCATGGATCTGAAACGCAGAGGGTATCCTGTTCTCAACTCACTCTGGGGCCTTAATGCCATGATCAACAATACCTGGACATGCCACGACTTTCTCCTGGCAAACGTGGACCCTGACGGGAGGATCTCCACAGGGTGTTATGTGGCAGGGCGCGGCGAGGTCAACTGCGCTGACTGCGGATTTACCCCGGTGGCCGAGGCTTCAGGGGCCTATAGTCTGATTCCCGGTGCACTTGCTGCCGGCTGGAGGATATTTCTGTCATGACAAACAACGCACACACCAATCAATTACCCGATAAGATCATTGATTTTCACGTACATCTCTTTCCTGACAATCTCTTTGACGCTATCTGGGCCTTCTTTAAAAAGACCTATGGCATGGAGGTAACATACCGGCTCTACGCGAGCCAATGCATCGAGTATTTACGCAATCACAATGTGGGAGAGATAGTCTACTCCAACTATGCTCATAAAAAGGGCGTGGCAGCACTTCTCAACAACTTCAACAGAGAACTCCTCAAGGAAACCTATGATGTCTACTGCTTTGCCGCCTTTCACCCTGATGATGAAAATGCCCTTGAGATGGCCCGGGATATAATCTCACATCCGAAAGTCCTCGGATTCAAACTGCAGCTCCTTGTACAAAAGTTCTATCCCGATGATGAAAGGCTCTACGGCCTGTATGAGATGGTCATGGAAAAGAACAAGAGGATTCTCTTCCACGCAGGCACCGGTCCGGTCGGCAATGAGTTTGTGGGTATCGACAATTTCAAAAAGCTCCTCCGGCGCTACCCGGACCTCCCGGCAAACATAGCACATATGGGAGCACTCGAGTTCACGGAATTCTTCGATCTATTAGGAGATCATGAACAGCTCTATTTTGATACGGCATTCTGTTTTCTGCCCGGTGCTGCTCAAATGTACAACCTTGGGAGTGATCTCCTTGAACAATATAAGCACAGGCTTCTCTACGGATCCGATTTCCCCAATATCTTCTTCCCCAGAGAGGAAGAGATCCATTGCCT
>CAYRCP010000331.1:0-2989 GCA_964422755.1 uncultured Bacteriovoracaceae bacterium
TGTCTGTTCGTTCTGCCGTGTCCATAGCAATAGATCGTATTGTAGGGAGGTAACACATGAACATTATTGATAAGTTTGAAAAGGCGCAGATGAAATCGGATCTGCCGGAGATAAGGATCGGTGACAAGGTACGTGTATCCTTAAAGATCGTTGAGGGCGCAAGACAGAGATCTCAGATATTCGAAGGTGTTGTGATCGCGCGTCATCGGGGAAACAATCGCGAGAGCATAACGGTTCGGAAACAGTCATATACAGTCGGTGTGGAACGGGTTTTTCCACTTCACTCGCCGCATGTGGAAACTATTGAGGTTGTGAGCCATGCAAAGGTTCGCAGAGCAAAACTCTATTACCTCAGACAGAGAAGAGGAAAGGCCGCACGGCTCAAAGAAATACGCTACTAGCATGGCCCTTGAGGAAGATCTTATTTCTCAAGGCTGCTGGCCTGTCTGTGGTGTTGACGAAGCAGGAAGAGGGCCATTGGCAGGCCCTGTAGTTGCTGCAGCTGTCATCATTGATCCGGCTCATGAATTAAGGCTCGTTGTCAAGGACTCGAAAAAATTGAGTCCGGCAAAGAGGGAAAAAATCTATGCGAGCCTCGTCTCATCCCAGGAGATACACATTGGTGTATCTCTGGTGGATGCAGCCGTAATCGATGAGATGAACATACTAAGGGCAACCTTAAAAGCAATGACCCAAGCCGTCTCACAGCTGGGATTACCGCCTCTTTACGCTCTTGTTGACGGAAATATTGCCCCCCCGCTTACCTGCAGATGCATCCCGGTGATCAAGGGGGACCAGACCGAGCCTTCCATCTCTGCTGCGAGTATTGTGGCAAAGGTGGTAAGAGACAGGCTCATGGTTAAAATGGATGCACTCTATCCGGGGTACGGATTTGCCCGTCATAAAGGCTACCCGACAAAAGCACACTATGAAGCTATTCACTCCTTGGGAATCTGCCCCATCCACAGGAGAAGTTTCAAAGGTGTCTGTTAGATCCACACATGATAAAGGGATAACCGGAGAGAAAACCGCCCGGACATATCTCAAGAAACAAGGTCTGAAAATCCTCGATGTAAACTTCCGGGTAAAACTGGGTGAAATAGACATTATTGCCAAGGAAAAGGATACACTGGTGTTTGTGGAGGTAAAATCCGCCATGAATACAACATTCGGCAACCCTCTGGATTGGATACCTCCCTGGAAACAACGGCGCATCATTCGTGTTTCACAACTATACATGCTGATTAAGCGCGTGAACAATAAAACACTCATCAGATACGATGTGGTGAGTGTAGACCCGGACAGGAACGTGTGCCATGTCAGAGATGCCTTCAGGCCGGATAATACGGTTTTTGTGTGATCAGAATCTCGGCAGACTTGCAAAATGGTTACGAATTATGGGGTTTGACACGACATATATGTGCGTATGGGACGAAAAAATTATTGAACAAGCATTATCAGAAGAAAGGATCATTCTCACACGTATTCGTAAGATGGCGGGGAGAAAAGACTTCTACGTTATAAAGAGCGATCATATCCGTGAGCAACTCTCCCAGGTTGAGAGATTATTTACCCTTGCCTCAAAGACCAAGTGGTTTTCAAGGTGTAATGTTTGCAATGAAAACCTGATTTGTGCTAAGTCATATGATGTGAAAGACCGCGTCCCTGAATATGTATATGCTACCCAGGAAGATTTTGCTCAGTGTCCGAAGTGTTCTCGGATTTACTGGAAAGGCACTCATCTGGAGAAATCAATGGAAACGATCAATTCCATTATTACATCAAGAGAGGAATCATGACAAAACAAGAACTTGAGGATAATCTGTTATCACTGGTAAAGGGCAAGCGGAAAGTTCTCATTGTGACCCACGAAAACCCCGATCCCGACAGTATAGCTGCTGCATTCGCCTTGAAATATATCTTTCGCAAAACCATGGGTGTATCATCGATCATAGCCTACAGCGGCATCATCGGCAGGGCGGAAAACCAATGCATGGTGAAGCTCCTGGATATCGATATGGTGCCACTGGCCGATATATCTCCCCGGAATTATTCGGTTATAGCGGTAGTGGACTGCCAGCCGCATACCGGCAATATGAATCTTCCCAAGGGGATTAAACCAAGTATTGTAATCGACCACCACCCCCTGCGCAAATCATCCTCGAAGGCCGACTACATCGATGTCCGCAAAGGAATCGGGAGCACGTGTACGATCATCACACAGTATATCAAACTATTGGGACTTGAAATGGACAAGAGGGTGGCAACCGCATTGTTCTATGGTATCAAATCCGATACCAGGGACCTTGGTAGACAGTCCACCGACGCCGATATCAGGGCATCGGTGTATCTGTTTCCCTATACGATGCAGAAGAAACTCGCTCGGATCGAGCACCCTGAGATGCCCAAAGAATACTATGTCGAGCTCTGTTCTGTTCTGAACAATACAAAGATGTATGGTGATGTGGTTGTGGCGCGGGTGAAAATGATCGGCTGGCCGGAGATGATCGGGGAATTTGCAGACGAACTTATCCAGATCGAGGGTATCAGGTGGTGTATGTGCTATGGCCGGCACAACGGATCGCTGCTCTTTTCCATCCGCACCACCAGGTCGTCTTATATGGCAGGGGTTCTTGCCCACAAGATCTGTCATGGCATCGGCAAAGGAGGCGGACACGAGACCTTTGCAGCAGGAAAGATCGATCTGGCGCAGGCATTAAAGAAGGTACGTGACCCTGAGGATATACTCCTTAAAAGATTCCTGAAAGAAGTTACACCCAAAAACACGGAACCCACACTGTTAATTGCACAAGAAAGTCAAGAACAGAAGGTGTCAGACCCCCAGGTCAATGCCTAGAAGCCTGGCTGCATAGTTCACCATGTCCTCGTCTTCTTCTTCGGTTATTTTGGCAATCCCTTCGGTCCTGATCATGGATCCTGAGCGTACAATACCGGCGATCTCCCATGCGTATGGATGAAAAGAGAAACG
>CAYRCP010000332.1:0-2986 GCA_964422755.1 uncultured Bacteriovoracaceae bacterium
TCTTTGTTCTCTTCGATCTCATCGAGGTCTTTGGCCAGGGGAATGCCTTTGGCTTTTCTCCGGGTGTTTTCCAGGCCGAGACGGGTCTTTTCTGCCTGGTTTTGTTCCTGCTCACGGTTTTGTTTGTTCAGGGAAATACGTGTTTTTTCCCGCAGCGGGCTGAGATACTTGAGCATTGCCTGGAGATAGACATAGTCGGCATCGTCCTTGATTCTCTTGTTGTGCAGATCGCGCAGAGGAACAAGCAGGGGGGACAAGTCCATATAGGTCTGATGGGAAACACCGGATATCGTGTCCCATGCGAGCGCTTCTTCCAGGGAACTTTCGCCGATCTTTTCCTTGTCGTACAGGCTGGGGTAGAGGATATCAGGCGTGATACCCTTGTGCTGTGTGCTTGCACCGGATATGCGATAAAATTTTGCAGAGGTCATCTTCAGCTGACCCCTGTCGAGATTGACGAGTGTCTGAACAGTGCCTTTCCCGAAGGTATCTTCGCCGATAATGAGTGCTCTGCCGTAATCCTGCAGAGCACCGGCAAAGATCTCGGAGGCGGATGCCGAGAGACGGTCTACGACAACTGCCAGAGGACCGGTGTAAAAGATTCTGGGATCACGGTCGTACAGCCTGTCCACCCGTTCATTTGCCTGTTTTATCTGAACAACCGGGCCGTGTTTGATGAACAGTCCGGTGAGCGTTTCGGCTTCCTGAAGGGAACCTCCGCCATTGTCGCGAAGGTCGATAATGATCCCGTCTGCTTTTTCCTCTTTCAGCCCTGCCAGCAGGCGTCTTACGTCGCGGGTAGTGCTTCTGTAGTTGGGGTCTCCGTCACGCATGGCCTGTATGTCCAGGTAAAATGTGGGGATGGTGATTACTCCCAGTTTGTATATTGCCTCGTCCCGCCTCACCTCTATCAGTTCGCTCTTTGCCGCCTGTTCCTCAAGCCGCACGGTATTGCGGGTAATCTGTATGACCTTTGTCTGGTGGTCATCGACTGCATCTGCCGGGATAATCTTCAGCCGCACTACCGAGTCCTTGGGACCGCGGATCAGTTCCACCACATCGTCCAGGCGCCAGCCGACCACATCCACAATCTCAGCATCTGTTCCCTGGCCCACCCCGATGATGCGGTCATCCGGCTTCAGATCGCCCGCCTTGTCAGCAGGACCTGCGGCAATGAGGCGCACAACCTTGGTGAACTCGTTTTCCGAAGAAAGCATGGCGCCGATACCTTCCAGAGAAAGACTCATATTGATGTTGAAGTTTTCTGACGTGCGCGGGGAGAAGTATTGGGTGTGCGGGTCAAAGGTCATTGCGAACGAGTTCATATACTGCTGGAATACGTCTTCACTCTTGGCCTGCTGTGCCCTGCTGAGCTGATTGCGGTAACGTTTCAGGAGAAGATCTTTGACCTCATCTTCCGATTTCTTATCAAGGATGAGATTGAGGACATCGCTTTTCAATCCTTTTTCCCACAGGGCCTGCTGCTCGCTTGTATTTGCAGGCCATGGCAAGTCTTCTCTTTCCGTCTCCAGCGTCTCGTCGAGATCGAAGTTGAGATCTTCAATGCCGCCTTCAACACGGTTGATAAGATAAATCAGCCTTTCAATAAAGCGCAATTGATAACGGTTATAGATCTTGAATGCCGGCGCCAGTTCAGCCTTTTTCAAGGCATCATCCAGCTTGTAGCGGTAGGACTCAAACTCTTTGATGTCCGATGCAAGGAAAAAGCTCCTGAACGGGTCCAGGTCCGAGAGATATTTATCTAATATTATCGATGATAATTCATCGTCTATTGCGATCTTGCGGTAATGGTTCCGCTTGAGATACTTGAAGATTTCCTTCTCTGTCTTCACGTGTTCCGGAAGTGGTGAGAGTTGCTGGTAATACTGCTGGGCAGATAAGGTCTCTTCGGACGCACTAGGTGCACCCAGGAAGATTGTCAGGCATAAAATCAATGCCAGAGATGCTCTGGTAAGGGTCTTTTTTATCATGAGTGCGTGCTCGTTCTTATCGATAATAGCAGTTTTATAGCAGGGCTCATCAGAAAATACAATGGAGGTTTCATGAAAGCATGGTACTGCGGCAAAGCCTTGCCTGGTGCGGCATGTTCTCTCTGCATGGCCAAAATCAGTGCCCCTCAGTCCTGGGGGGATAATTTCTGCAGCACTTTTTGGGCCGCCTTCTTCAGGATCGGCACCTTCCACACAAACGAGGGGATCGTAATCCCAAAATTGACCTCTGCCGGGTTTTGAACTGCAGCGCTTTGTTCCTCCCCTGTATTAACAGACGTGGGCGCTGATCCATCAAAGGAGATTCTGAACCGGATTTTTCGAGGAGATTCTGATGGGGAATCCCCTAGGGGCGGTGTTTTTGCTATGCCATTGGCTGTCTCGATCTGTTCGATAATCTCGAAGGCCTTGTTCATCTGCTCAGTGCTCTTGGTTTTTTTCGCAGCGCCGGTGTTTTTTCTTGTGCGGGTTGTCTTTTTGTCATTTACAGCATCCGTGGGGATACCCGCAGCAGTGCCGCTGCCTGAATTGTTCTCCAGTTTCTTTCTCTTCTTTGGGAGTGCCATGTCATTTCTCCAGAATAAGCATAAGGGTCTTTACGATCTCTTCAATATCCTTCAGGGCGGTTGAAACCTGACTGCTGGAGCGTTTGTTGTTTTTTACCTGGCGGGCATAATCGTAAAGGTTCAAACCCTCCCGGTTAAAGTTCTCGTAGATCGATCTGCTGGGGTAGACCGCCGGCAGACAGGTGACATTTTTCGGGAGTACGTCTTCGAAGTAGTCGATAACGCTCTGTTTTTTCGATTGAGGGTGGGTAAAGGCGGGGAGCACGTAAAAGGCGTTTTTCTTCTCCGGCTCGACCTTGATGATATCCTTGATGATCGGGTGGAGATTGTCTGCAAAGGCGGTTTCGTCATTCGTCGATGTCCTCATGGGTATGATGACGAGGTCTGAGACTGCGCAGGCAAACCGGGTGT
>CAYRCP010000333.1:0-2980 GCA_964422755.1 uncultured Bacteriovoracaceae bacterium
ATACTCTCATGGCTGTCTTTGGTCACAAAAGCAACCGAATATATCCCCTTGCGCGGATACTCTATGATCACCGCCTTATGAAAGGCCAGCGATTTTTTCAGCATCAGGGCTTCCATGATCTGTTTTGTTGCCATATAGAGTGTCCCTGCTATGGGTATCTTTCTCAACACTGCGGAAACCCAGTCAACCACCCTGGTGCCGATGGCATGCTGGGTGAGAAAGCCTGCAATGAACACAAGCACGAGTGCAATACAAATACCGATGATATCAGATAAAATGCCGTGGCCGAAGCCGGCATGGCGTGCCACAAATTTGACAATGGCAGCGACCACATAAACCGAGATAAACAGCGGCACCATGACAAACGTGCCGGTGATCAGGTAGGTCTTCAGCTTCTTCCAGAGATCCGATGCACGCATAGTGCTAATCCCTTTTTTTCAATCCCAGAAACTGAGCGATCTTCGGCGCACTCGCCTCCAGAGACATGGGTTTATTCTTCAACTCATCCCTTGTTTGAATGCCGTAGTCCGAATCAAAGGCATCATCAAAGTATATCTGCTGGAAGGATGCGAATTTGAGCTGATGTGACGTGGAATCAAGCACAAATTTTCGATCCCCTGAGATGATATTTTCGCCTAATGCCCTCTTCAGCCCGGCAACAGACTCTCCGCCCTGGGTACAAACAACGTGCCCATGCCGGTTTGCCGTGAGCATCCCTTCCATGATCTCAGATTCGGTAACTGACACGACCTGGAACCTGTCGTCATAGTATTCCTCAACAAGCTGCCTTACCTTGGGGAACGATACCGGGTCACCGATCATCGCAGCCTGGGCAACCGAGGGACTCACCTTCAACGGCACATATTCTCCGGTAGCGCGCCACCGGGAAACCGGGTCCGCATGGTGGCTCTGTACCCCGAGAATGGTGGGAAGAGACTGAATGATACCCAGCTTCAAGAGGTCAACGAAACCATCCATGATAGCTGTGATATTCCCGGCATTGCCGATGGGAACTACGACCACGAGATCATCGGTGTTCCAGCTGAGCTGCTGGGCAATTTCATAGGCATAGGATTTCTGTCCCAGGATCCGCACCGGGTTTTTGGAGTTGAGAAGATACACGTTATAGTTCTGTGCAAGCTCTTCGACAACCCGCATACAGTCGTCAAAAACACCGGGCATCTCAATCACCTGAGCCCCTGAACTCAAGGGCTGGGAAAGCTGCTGAGAGGTAACTTTGCCCTGGGGCAGGAGAACCACTGCCTGCACCTTGGATTTTGGCAGGTAACTCAGATACAGTGCAGCGGCAGCAGAGGTGTCTCCGGTTGACGCGCAGATCCCCAACACATGGTCAAGATCTTTGACCTTGATGGCATGGTTCAAAAAACTGATGGCCGATGCCATACCCCGGTCTTTGAAGCTCGCTGAAGGGTTGAGCCCGTCATTCTTGATAGAAAAGGCTGCGCCGACCCAGGAGCTCAGTTCCGGATTGGCCTTGACGATGGGGGTCTGGCCTTCTCCCAGATAGATAATATCCTCCAGCGGGATGATGGGAAGGATCAACTCATGAAACCGGAAAATCCCCGAAAGCTCGGGAAGTGTGGTGTTTCTTCGTGAATCGAAGATCTTCTTCCAGGAATCAGGGGATGTCTTCTTAAGCTCATCGAACCGGGTATTTTCTATCTTCAGCAGAGAATTACACTGGGGACAGGTATAAACAAAATCATAAATATCATAGCTTTTGCCGCAACCGATACACTTGTAGACCAGTTCCCCTTCTACTCCAGGCATGTTAACATCTGACATTCTTCCCTCATTATTTTTATCCGCTCATTCGCATTCAGACAGAGCGCGTGTTTTATCGTATATTAAAGGCAGTCAATGTATAATAGGCTATTGACTTTTTCAATACTTTTTTGGCATTCTGCCAGCCTATCATACTCAGAGGTGAATGTATGCAGATCCTGGTCGATTATACCAATCCTTCGGGAAAAAAGATAACGAGCGGTAAGGTGCGTGAGATCTTTGCGGTAGACGATGAGCATCTGCTCATGGTTACCACGGACAGGATTTCGGCTTTTGACGTAATCCTCCCCGACCCCATACCTGCCAAGGGCCACGTTTTGAACCAGATCTCACTGTTCTGGTTCGAGAAGGTAGCTCCTCTCATCAAGAACCACATCGTCAGCTCGGATGTGAATGATTATCCGGCCCCCTTTACCGGCGATCCTCGGCTCAAGGGAAGGTCCATACTCGTGAGAAGGGCCCGGGCTCTCCCCATAGAATGCATTGTACGTGGCTATATATCGGGGTCCGGGTGGAACGAGTACAAACAGCTCGGTACCATCTCCGGCGTAGCGCTGCCCGCAGATCTGGTTCAGTCCCAGAAACTGCCGGAGCCCATATTCACCCCTTCCACCAAGGCAGCTCTCGGTGATCATGATGAAAGCATCGACCTGGCAACGGCTGCAGACCTTGTGGGAAAAGACCTTATCGAGAAGGTTCGCAGCGTCTCTCTTGCAATCTATACATTGGCTGCAGAGCATGCCCTGGAAAAGGGTATCATCATTGCGGATACAAAATTCGAATTCGGTATCATCGATGATGAGCTTATCCTTATCGACGAGGCCCTTACCCCTGACTCCTCAAGGTTCTGGCCCAGGAAGGGTTACCAGCCCGGCGAAGCACAGCCGAGCTTTGACAAGCAGTTTGTCAGAGACTATCTGGAGACCCTCGACTGGAACAAAAACGCACCAGGTCCAAACCTGCCTGAGGATATTATAAGGAAGACCTCTGAAAAATATGTTGCGGTGTATGAACTTCTTACCGGGAAGAAGCTGCTGACAGACTAAACACTGGAGATGCCGGGAATACCGTTCTTCCAGCCTTGCTCGGCTCTTTTTTTATAACAGTACTCCCTAATGTGCGGTTTGCCCTTCAAGGTGTCTGGAATCTCGAATATCCCAGCCCCTCTCCATAC
>CAYRCP010000334.1:0-2960 GCA_964422755.1 uncultured Bacteriovoracaceae bacterium
CAGTTTTCCTGGACCCTCATGCTCCTCATCGGCGGTCTCATGGTGGGATGCATGAATGCATGGTACTGGGTGCGCAAAGGGGGAATCCTGAAATGACACAAACGCGCGGAACAGCAAAAACCCAGTATCCGGAATGAAAAGGACTGAATGTATGGAACAACCCCTGTATCTTATTCTTTCATTTTCTGCCGGCATGGCCCTTGGTGCCTTTTATTTCCTGAGCCTGTGGAAAACCCTGCAGAGGATTTCCGAGGCCGGAAACCCGGGGGTTGTTCTGCTGAGAAGCTACATCATCAGAACAGCCGTGGTACTTGCCGGGTTCTATCTCATCATGGACGGGCATTGGCAGCGTGTTGTTGCTGCCCTGTTGGGGTTTGTTCTCGTGCGTATGATCCTGACCCGTCGACTGGGAAAAGAACGCCTGGTTTCTTAAAAAGGACTTTTTATATGGAAATCCTGAGCCTCTCTCAGATAAGTCCCGATCAGGTTATCCTGTGGCAGTGGGGCGTTATCAAGATTACTGCAACCCTTCTCTATACCTGGCTCATCATGGGTATTCTTATCCTGGGCTCCTGGCTGGTTACCCGCAACATTTCAACAAAGGAGATTCAAACCAGTCGGTGGCAGGGCCTTCTCGAGGTCGTTGTATCTACCATTCGCAATCAGATCAAGGAGATAAACCCGGAGGACCCAGGGCATTACCTCGCTTTTATCGGCACCCTCTTTCTCTTTGTGGGGCTGTCCAACCTCCTGCTCATCGTGCCAGGATATGTCGCTCCCACGTCTTCTCTGACCACAACAGCAGCTCTGGCCATATGCGTATTCATCGCCGTACCATTATTCGGCATCACAAAGCAGGGCATCAAAACGTATTTCAAGGAATATTTTCAGCCCACGTTCATCTTCTTTCCATTTCATGTGATGGGGGAAGTCACACGCACGCTGGCGCTGGCTGTCAGACTGTTCGGAAACATGATGAGTCATGACAAGGTTCTTGCCATCCTTCTTGCCGTCACGCCGCTCTTTTTCCCCATTATCATGCATGCCCTGGGGTTGTTGATCGGGCTTGTTCAGGCGTACATCTTCGCAATCCTTGCCATGGTGTATATCGCCTCGGCCACACAGGCCCATGAGGAAAAAGGAGACAAAGAAACTCTGAAATAGATAGTGGCAAAAAATACGAGTGAAAGGGGAGGATTTATGGACAGCTTAACCCTCATTGGGATTGCCTCAATCATAACCGCCGGACTGACCATGGCAATAGGTTCCATTGCGCCGGCATTGGGCGAAGGAAGGGCTACACAGCAGGCCCTGAGCGCCATCGCACAGCAGCCGGATGAAAGAGGCTCCATCACGAGAACCTTGTTTGTGGCTCTGGCTATGATCGAGTCCATTGCAATCTATTGCTTCGTCATCTCCATGATTTTGATCTTTGCCAATCCATTCTGGGACCATGTGATATTACAGGGGGGATAATGGATGCATATTGACTGGTTTGTCTTCTTTGCGCAGATCGTCAACTTCCTTATCCTGGTCTTCCTCCTGAAGCATTTTCTCTACGGCAGAATCATCAAGGCCATGGATGACAGGGAGGCAAAGATCGTCTCCCGCTTTGAAGAGGCCGGGAGACTTCAGGAAGAGGCGCAAGAGGCTGCTGCTGCCTGCGAAAGAAAGAACCGGTCATTGACGGATAAGGCAGAAGAGATGCTGAACAAGGCCAGAGATGATGCTGAAAAAACCCGCGAAGAGCTTACCCTGAAGGCCAGGGAAGAAGTCGACCAGGTTCAGAGGAGATGGTATGAGGCCCTCGAGGTTGAAAAAAAGACCTTTATCGAAAACCTCAGCGCCCGCTCCGGCACCTACGTGTATGATACCATTCGCCGGATGCTCCTGGATCTGGCCGATGTGGAGCTTGAACACAAAATCGTGGATGTTTTTATCAGGCTCATCTCTCAAGCGGACGAGAAAACGCGCTCCGTGCTCAGACAATCCGCAATCACGGATGATGCCGGGATAACTATCCGGAGTGCCTTCGAGCTTTCCGCTCACCAGCGATCAGCCATACAAGAGGCATTAAGGCCATATATCCCAGAGGATCAGGGTTTCACCTATGAGCTGACACCCAAGGCCGTGGCCGGCATTGAGATGATAATACACGGGCATAAGATCTCCTGGAGCATTAATGATTATATCGCCTCCCTGGAGAAGAGCTTCTCCCGTATCCTCAGGGAAGAGATACCGGCGATGCCGGAGCCATGAGAGTAAACGTGGAACGATCATCCCTGATCAAGGAAAGAGGATAAGCATGAAAGAGGTCAACAGATGAACCCCACTGATAATGACGAAAAGACACTGGATGCGTGTGTTGATAGTACACTAAAAAATCTGGATACAGCGCTGAGCATGCATGAACAGGAACTTCAGGCCAGGGAGATCGGTATCGTACACTTTGTGGGCAGGGGTATCGCCCAGGTCGGGGGCCTGTCCCATGTCAGGTCTGAAGAGCTTGTCTCCTTTCCCGGAGATCTTATGGGCATGGTCTTTAATGTGGATCCGGAAGAGATCGGTGTTATCATGCTGGATGCGGGTGAACACATAAACGCAGGAGCCGAGGTGCAGCGCACCGGAAGGGTTCTCGATGTCCCGGTGGGGGAGACGCTCCTCGGACGCGTCGTGGATGCCATCGGCCGTCCCCTGGACGATCTCGGAGAAATACGATCGACCCAGCGCCTTCCTGTTGAACGGGAGGCACCACCTATCATGCACCGCGATCCTGTCACGGTTCCGCTGCAGACAGGGCTCAAGGCCATAGATGCACTCATACCAATAGGAAGAGGACAGCGCGAGCTCATTTTAGGTGACCGCCAGACCGGCAAGACCGCCATAGCCATGGATACGATAATAAACCAGAGGGACAAGGACGTTATCTGTATCTACTGTGCCATCGGCAAGCAGAGTTC